>JAPPIB010000049.1 GCA_028820695.1 Acidiferrobacterales bacterium
GAAAGCGGTAGTCGATAACCGATAAACCTGTTGCGGAACGCAACTTAGTTCAAGAGTCGTTACTTGCCGTAATTGAACCAAACTGTTGGTCTAAACCAGCTAATGTCAAGAACAATTGGCAGTATATTAAAAGTAAACATCAATGTTATCATTTTGATTTTTCTTCGAAAATTAAAATATCTGAATGCGGGATAGATCTCGTTAGGCTTTTAGCATGTAGTTATTTCGCAGTTACTCAGGGGCGAATTAGTTGGCTTTCTGCAAACCGAATTTGCGGTCAAAGGATAAACAAACAAACAGTAATTTGGATAATGTCTTTCTTGATTATGTTGCGTGTCGTAAGTTCCTCGGAAACTTGGCAATGCGAACATAGAACTCGGGATGATGTTCCCGAAATGCTCAATTACCTATCTGAGACATTATCAGTGTACGGAATAATTCATTGGACAAAACCATACATTCGAGGTCAGTTTTTAGAAGAATCGCATGCGCTCAACCCAGATGAATTTGGTTGGGTCGACATCGAAGACTTACGGCAACGCTTACTCATTTCTACTTCTGGTTTGCAAGCTTGGGGGAGACATGAGGGTTCCTCCGAGTATGATTCCCCTGATATTGAAAACGAAGACTCGTATGGTGACATTGTTGATGATTTGATTAATGAAAAGAAACGAACGGAAATTGACAATACCTTGGATTCCTTAATTACTGGTCGTAACTGAAATCAAATACTGATGAAGTCAAATACTGAGTTTTACGCATCAATTCGCGATCAATATCGTTCAGGTACTCACAATATTGGTAAAGACTTCTTTGTCCCGTGTATGTCGAGATGCACTGAATATTGCCGAGCGGTTGGATTCTTCTCGAGCACTGCATTAACAAATTGGTGTGCGTTGCTTGACAAACTTTTTAACAACGAAAAAATTCCGCTTCGTCTAATAATATCACCAGAATTATCACCTACTGACGCTGCTGTTTTACGGGATGTTGTAACTGATGAAGGTCGAAAACGAGCACAGAATTTGATTGTCGAAAGACTTATATCTGGGATTCTAAATTTGGAACACGGTAGCTTGCAAGATGAATATCGGGTAAAGATTTTTAGTTGGTTGATTGCTACAGAAACCCTTGAATTGAAATTTGCTTTTGCTAACCATGCGAAAGTTTCTGGGATCTTTCATGATAAGCTAGGTCTTTTCAAATTCAGTGATGGTGAGAAGATAGCGTTTTCTGGCTCAGCTAACGAAACCATTTACGGTCACGAAATAAACTACGAATCCATTGATGTATACCGAAGTTGGGTACCAGAGGATAAAAGTAGAGTTCTGAATAAAGAAAGAGATTTTGAAGAGGCGTGGTCAAATACCGCGAGTGGCTTAATTGTAAAACCATTAAGCGAAGATACCATTAGAATGATTAAGGTGCGCGCACCGTCACACAAACCAATTCCGCCTGATAAACCGAAATTAGATGTTCGTCCACGTTCGGTTACCTCGCCAGTCGAGTCAGCCTCAAGCAAAACAGATATTAGATGGTTGCATCAGTCTGAAGCTGTCGAAAGGGTTATTCAACTGCGGTCAGGAATTATTGAAATGGCGACCGGAACAGGGAAAACACACACAGCTTTACAAATCTTTTCGGTGCTTTTGGACAGAGATCAAATAGACAGTGCTATTGTCACTACCATAGGAAATGATCTCTTAGACCAGTGGAGTAGTGAAATATCAAGTTGGCTCCTAAACGAAAACAGAGACCTGGCTATTGTCAAGCATTACGATACTCACAAAAATTACGATACATTTGTGCTTGATCCGAGTGATTGCATACTTTTGATTTCTTTGAATCAATTAGGTGATCTATTTCAACGTTTGTCACCTGATAAACGCCACAGAACCATCATAGTACACGATGAAGTGCACGGGTTAGGAGTTCCTACAGCCCAAGAGCGACTACATGGTCAACACAAGTATTTTCCGTATCGATTGGGACTTAGCGCGACTCCTGAACGAGAATATGATGAACAAGGAAACAATTTTATAGAAAGTGAAATTGGTGAGATAATTTTTAGTTTTCCAATTGAGGCTGCAATTGCGCGCGGTACTCTCTGCGAATTTGATTACGTTGCCCTTGATTATGACTTAACACCGAACGATCAAGAACGTATTCAAATGGTATACAGGAAACAGGCAGCGAGAAAACACGCAGGCAATCCGATGACTAAGGAAGAACTGTGGATTGATATTGCCAGAGTACACAAAACGGCGGAAATGAAACCTGTAGTTTTTCGAGAATACTTACAAACACACCCAAATGTCTTAAACCGTACGATAATTTTTGTAGATACCAAAGAGTATGGTGAAAAAATATTGTCAAATCTACAGGAATACACACACCTTTATAGAACTTATTATGCAGAGGATGACCGTGACAATCTGGTTGCATTTTCCAAAGGTGAAATAGACTGTTTGATTACTTGCCATCGAATCTCACAAGGTATAGACATTCAGTCTCTTAAAAATATTGTTCTGCTTTCTTCTGCTCGAGCAAAACTTGAAACAATACAAAGAATTGGACGCTGTCTCCGGACCGAACCTTTAAATCCAAACAAAAAGGCAACAGTTATTGATTTTGTTCGTATCACTATTCCTGCATCTGACGTTCTTAGCGCAGATCAAACTAGGTGCGAATGGCTAAGTGAATTGTCTAAAGTAAAGAGAGGAGATCAAATTGAACATTAGCGATGAACTTATTGATTCGATTTACGAAGCAGTTGAATCTGTTGACCAACCTGAAACAGTAGCAAAACGGTTGGTTGCTTGGCTCAATGAAATGAGTTATCGAGAACTTTCTGCTGAAGAAGAAAGGGAATATTTGGAGAATTTAAAATCAGCAATTAGTGATTCTATGTCGAGTTAGGAGGTAATGCGATGCGCGTTCAAGTTATAGGATGGTCTTGTAGCGGGTTACGGTGCCCTGATTTTGACATTGATCTTGCTAGAAATGGCGATCCATCACAAATTTCATTAATACAAATGCCTAATGGAACAGGTAAAACTACAACGCTGGATATGCTGACGGCCACTTTAAATGGCGAGGCTCGTAACTGGTCACCTGAAGATATACGCGAACTAAAAGGAAGGGAATCTCAAACATCGATTGGGTCATTTAAAATCAATCTCAAAGCGGATAACGTTCCGATAACAATTGAACTTAGATTAGATTTCGATACTGGAACAGCACAGTATCGTACTACATCCCCTCAATCCGGGGGAGTGGAACCTGGTTGGGTACCTCCTGCCAATCTGTACCCTTTCCTTTCTTCTGAATTCATTCGACTGTTTGTTTTTAATGGAGAGTTTGCTAATCGATTACTAGATGATTCGGCATCAGAAGCCGAGAAAGCGATTGATGCTTTATGCCACCTGTATTTGCTGGAAAATGTTGCAAATGTCGCTACAAAGGATTGGGAGATGGCTTCCAAAAACTCAACTGGCAAGTCCAAAGCAAATTTAAGGACTTGGCAAAACAAACTTGATACAGTGAAAGATCGAATTAACAAAATTGAGCAAGCGAAGAACAAGGCGATTTTCGAATGTGAAAAACTACGGGAGCACAACAAAGAGCTGCATAACAAAATTTCATCAAGATTGAAGTCAGATGATTCAGTGAGGGATCAATTCCACGAAGCCGAAAAGAAAAGAAAAGACGCTCTAGAAAACTTGGAAACTTATAGAGACCGCTTGCTTGATAAACTTCGACAACCTCAACAGATTCACACGACTTTCGAGAAAAGTCTCGTTCAACTCAAGTCTAACCTTGACAGACTAAAGTTGCCTGACTCCACGTCAAGTACTTTTTTTAAGGAATTGTCGGAAGAGCTTTCTTGTATTTGCGGGCGGTATATTGGGCCCGCGGAGCGCCAAGAAATCCTAAAGCGATCGGAAAGTTATCTTGATGTTGATGAAACTGGAGTAATTAATACTATTAAACAGTCTATCGCCGATGCTGTTGAAAACCAAAATGACCAATTTGATGCGGTTCAACAGAAATTGACTCAGTCGATAAAGTCACTGAGAGTTGCGGAGACGCAAGTGGAGGCGTTAGAGAAAAAGAGCGAAAGTCAAGGTGATGATGAAATCTCATTGTGGCGGAATAGCATTCAAAAGAATGAAGACAGATTACGTAATCTTACGAATCTACTTGACGAAATAAATGGAATTGGAGATGGTATGGACGATAAGAATCAAAAAAGTCTCAAGGCTCTCAACAAAATCAGAATGAATTCTGAAACAAGAGTTTCAGAGATTACCGGAACAATACAACTGCGAGAGCAAAAAGAAATTATCACAAAGTTGTGTGAGAGTGTGCGTAGTAATGCAAGACAACGAATTAGAGCGAAAGTATTACGTGAGTGCAACAGTAGACTGCTAACTATTCTTGGGTCTGACCCGTTGCAACTCAAGAGTATCGATAAATGTCTAAAATTGAAAGGGCAGTCCAGTGGTTCTGTAGGACAAGTATTGTCTGTAGGATACGCATTCCTTCTAACAGCCTTACGCTACGGTGATAACGATTTTCCATTAATTGTAGATAGTCCCGCAGGTTCACTTGACGATAGTCGTAGAACTGAAATTGGTAGTCTGATTCCAGATAATTGTAACCAATTCATCGCATTTATGATTTCTACGGAACGAAACTATTTCTTGGACGCAATAGAAAGTGGCACAAGTGAAGCTATTCGGTATATTACAGCATTTAGGAAAACCTCAGGAGTTAAGCACTTAATTAATAGTCTTCCTAGTGGGAATGAAACGAAACAAACGGATAATTCAGTTATCGTTGAAGGGCGTGACTACTTCGTAAATTTTACTGCAGTAGAAGAGAAATAGGATTATGTTTAGACTAAGACAAGATGCGGAAGATTGGCTAAAACATATCGCATCAACTAAACCGCTGAAAACAAAATTTGACCTTAATTATTTGTGCCTTATAGTAGGCTTGGCTAGTGGATTTAAATCTGAACCTCAAAAGAACGGGAAAGTTGCCCAAGAATTTGTGGATTATTTCGTTGAAGATTACAAGGATGCTCAATATTTAATAATAGGGTTACTTGTCGTAGCTGAACTAGGAAAAAACGGAATTGATTTAGATGAAAAAAAATCTGTACGAGATCAGATAAGGAAATTGGTTAATCCCGAATCCCAGACTAAACTGACGTCTAAAGGAATTGATGAACTAAACCGGTACGCGAGCGGCGGATTCGATTTTCTCCGGCAGCAATATGGCATTTCAAAGCCTTACCATACGGCTGAATTTCTCTTGTTTATAGCTACGTTAACTAAGCAGACATTAGATGAGAGCCAAATTTGGAATTCAATGATAGGTTCCGAATAGTTGATAGCGTTATCGTCTAACCACGTCATAATGATGGGTTACGTGGAGTTTTACCTTAGGAGTCGGAACTGATTAGCGATGGCGTCCCAATCTACGTTTGGGATGTCATGAAACCATGATATTCTTACGGCGCCAGAAATTCGATTATCATCAAGCCCCATAGCATTTAGGACATGGCTTGGTTTATAGGATGAAGAAGTACAAGCTGAGCCGTTGGAAATTGCTGCTACTCCTTTTAGAGCAACCATCACCGCTTCTGCATCCAAACCCGGAAAGGAAACATTAAGTATGTGAGGTAGAGCAAGGGATTGGTCTCCGTTTGTTTTCGGATTAAGGTCGGAAAAAGCCTCATAAACTCTGTCCTTTATTTTGCTGCAATCTTGTTGTCGCTCGGCATGTTCATAGCTGGCAAGTTCCGCGGCCAATCCTAACCCGGCGATTAGAGGAACTGGCAACGTGCCAGGACGCAACCCTAATTCTTGTCCGCCGCCAAATAACAGCGGTTTCAAGGGCGGTAATTTATAACCTCGTCGCCTTGTAATCAAGGCTCCTATACCTTTTGGTCCGAAAATTTTGTGACCGCTAATACTCAGAAGATCGATTCTGTTTGATTTCAGTGTGTTTATCACCTTGCCAAACCCTTGAGCAGCATCGACGTGAAAATAAGCTTCATGATCACGTAGCGCCTCCGTAATCGTCTTAATCGGTTGTTGCACCCCAGTTTCATTGTTAACGTGCATTATTGAAACTAAGCCCGTATCCTCGCGAAGACTATTGTTGATAGAATCTATGTTTACAACTCCTCTGCGACAGACCGGAAGAAAATCGACATCAAAACCACGATTGTTTAATATTTGAACTGGTGCTAAAACCGACTTGTGCTCGATTGCACTTGTGATAATGTGCTTGCGGCCTGATTCCCTTAAATATTCCTCCAATCCAAGAATCGCTAAATTATTACTTTCTGTTGCTCCGGATGTGAAGACTACTTCCAGGGGGTCCGATTCAACTACATCAGCGATTTGAGTTCTCGCTTTCTGAACAGCACTCTTGGCACGCATTCCATATTCATGAGTGCGACTACCAGAATTGCCATATTCTTCCATAAGATAAAATCTCATGATTTCAAATACTCTACGGTCTAGGGGGGTAGTCGCCGCTGTGTCAAGATAGATCGTCATGTTTGATAAGTGATATTGATTAGCGAATATTGTTTGTATTATGGGTATATTGGTATGTAATTAATATAACAAACAATATATAATTGTATACTATACAATCAGATTAATAAATGGATTAAATCTAGTTTTGGTATGGAACAACATAATTTCGGATATTCATTTCCTGCAATTAAGGGATTTCAAGCTGGAAAGTCATATTTTATTACCATGTGCCCCTTGGGAGTCATTCCCAAAATTTTCCTATTTGACGAAGAGGAATTAGTTGCTGAAGTGCGCGCGCAGAGAACACTAAACCGTTCTAGAGTCCCTGAGATAGCTGACTACATTCTTGAAAAAAGAAATTCGTATGTCTTTTCTGCACTTACAGCATCGGTCGATGGGCCAGTGCACTTTGAACCAGTGAGCAACGTCAATGGTAACGATCAAATTGGAACACTACATATTCCAATGACCGCCAATTTTGTTATTAACGATGGTCAACATCGACGAGCGGCTATAGAAACTGCTTTAAAGGTTCAGCCAGATCTTGCCGATGAAACTATAGCTGTAGTTCTTTTCCGTGATTCAGGTCTGAAGCGGAGTCAACAAATGTTTGCGGATCTTAACCGATATGCCGTAAAACCTTCTCGCTCGCTTGGGTTGTTATACGACCATGGTGATGAAGGTGCCGAAGTGACTCGAAATTTAGTGTCGGGTTGTGTAGCATTTCGTGACGTTGTAGAAATGGAGAAGACCGCACTCGCTTCTCGTTCGCGTCGATTATTTACCTTTAGCGCAATATACGGGGCTACTAAACTTCTCCTAATCGAATTCAAAGAAGAGACTCTGGACGAGCGCACGAATAGAGCGATTCGTTTTTGGAGTGCTGTTGAAAGAGCGTTTCCAGAGTGGAAACGCGTTCGTGAGGGACGGTTAACCTCGGGTGAAGTCAGACAGGACTATATTCATTCACATGGTGTAGTACTCTCAGCGATTGGTCGAGCCGGTAGTGCTTTAATGACTGCTCATGATAAAGACTGGCCTTCAAAAATCGCGCCTCTAAAAAAACTTGACTGGTCTCGGAGTAATTTCAAACTTTGGGAAGGTCGCGCTATGCGCAATGGAAAACTCTCCAAAGCGAATGACAACATTGTCCTTACATCCAATGTCATAAAGAAAGTCTGGGGATTGCAATTTACTCCTGAGGAACGACGATTGGAAAATAAAGTACATAAGAGTGATTAGATGACTAAAAGCAATCTATTAAATAGCGTTCAAAATAAACAATTTGGGTTCAAAGCAGCAGTTCAAGAAAAAGTCGATGAGATTAAGAATCTCTACTGTAGCGACATGATTCCTTGGGTTATTGGTTATAGCGGTGGGAAAGACTCCACAGCTGTTACCCAATTGATTTGGATTGCTCTTTCTCAATTACAAAAAACAAAAAGAAAAAAAACGGTGTACGTTATTTCAACTGATACTCTGGTGGAAAACCCTGTAGTCGCACTATGGGTACAGAATTCGCTGAACAAAATGGAGGACTCGGCGAATGAGAATGGGTTGCCAATTGCTACATTTAATCTAACGCCAGATATCAAAGACACATTCTGGGTCAACTTGATTGGACGCGGCTACCCAGCACCTCGCCCTCGTTTTAGATGGTGTACAGAGCGAATGAAAATCAATCCATCGAATACTTTTATCAAACAAACTGTAGCCGAACACAATGAAGCTATAGTTGTATTGGGTACAAGAAAAGCTGAGAGTTCAGAGCGGGCTGCCCGTATCAATCGATTGCAGAAAAATAGTATTCGAGAACATCTAATTCCGCACACCACTATGCCGAATGCGTTTGTTTACGCACCTATATCAGAATGGTCGAATGATGATGTCTGGCTATTTTTGATGCAATTTGCGAATCCTTGGGGATACAACAATAAAGACCTATTGACAATGTACCAAGGAGCATCAACAGATGGTGAGTGCCCCCTTGTTGTCGATACAACCACACCAAGTTGTGGGAATAGCAGATTTGGGTGCTGGGTTTGTACTATGGTTGAGCAAGACAAATCCATGACAGCGATGATACAAAATGATGAAGAAAAGAGATGGATGGAGCCATTGCTAGCCCTTCGTAATGAACTTGATAAACCTGATCATAAAAAACGCGACTTTCGACGTATGGCTGGGCATGTTCAACTTTTTGATTCCAGGAAAAATCTACAAGGTGTCAAAACTGTACCTGGGCCATACACTCAAGAATATCGAGGTATATGGCTAAGGAAACTTCTTGAAGCACAGAAGTTCATTCAAGACAATCCTAACACACCGAAAGATGTCAAGGATATCGAATTAATCAAAGAGCAAGAACTTCATGAAATTCGCAGAATATGGATCCTCGAAAAGCATGAAATCGAAGATCTATTGCCGAAAATCTATTTCGAAGTTTTTGGAAAACAATTTCGAGTACAGATGCTTGATGACAGTCAACCATTTGATGACGCAGTTATGCATATTCTCGGTGAGGTATGTGAAGGCAACGATTTACACTTTGAGATGATGCGTAATCTACTTGATGTTGAGCGACGTTACAGATCAATGTTAAAGCGCACGAACTTGTTTAAGAAAATTGACGATGTAATAAAGCGTACATTTTACGAAGACGCTTCTGACGCAGTAAATTGGGTAACTCGCAAAGCAGAATGGCGCGATGAAATAGTCGACTCATATAGAAGGCTTGATCGTGAATCGACTACAAACAAACGCACCGGAGATCATCATGAGGTTAGCGAAAGTTCCACCTAATTGCTGTTGCTGAAACTTGTGCGAAATGGACAAGTCTAATTTCATTCTAGCAATTTAGGTTGTTAGAGCTCAATGATCATCCATAGACTTAAGCTCCACAACTTTGGAGTGTACATTGGTGAGCACACCTTTAATTTAACTCCTAACAACGAAATCCAGCCGATAGTTCTCATTGGAGCACTTAATGGTTCCGGTAAAACGACATTCCTTAACGCTATACAGTTTGCGCTATACGGTAAACTTGCTCCATTCGTCGTCGAATCAGGAAAAAGCTACGACAATTTTCTCCGAAAGATAATCAATAGACATGTTCCTCAAAATGTAGGAGCATCAATAGAACTAGATTTCTCAGTCGCAATTGAGGGAAAGACCCGACAAATCAGATTGGTAAGAACATGGTTTGTAGCTAAGAACAATAGAATATCCGAATCTTTTGATGTGTCATATCTTGCGGGTGGCACAGAGACATGTGACAAATTACTTGCTGATAGCTGGTTCGATTTCCTAGAAGATATTCTACCCAAACGTATCATGCCTCTTTTCTTTTTCGATGGAGAAAAAATTGAAGAACTAGCGGACGAATCATCGGCATCAAAGATTTTAGCAACAGCTATCAACGCTTTACTTGGTATGGATATCGTCGAACAACTACACCAAGACTTAAACGTGTATGCTAGAAGAAAACTAAATACTATACGCAATGACACAGAAAGGGAGGAATATGACACACTTGACAACGAAGCCAAACAAATTCGTATGGAGATCAACATACTTGAGGAAAGAGAATCCGAAGTTCGAGAATCTATAGCGAAATTACAAAAAGAACTTGACGAATTGCGAGCTAAATTCACTTCAGCTGGGGGAGAAATTTTTGAATCGCATTCAAAACTTGAAGAAGAGCGGAAGGAGTTACTATACCAGGCTCATCAACATTCTGAAAACATGGAGACATTCGTTGCCAAAGATGAAACTCCATTTTTGCTAATTTTACCGCTTCTCAAAAAGATAAGTACCCAGGTTGAAGAGGAGTCGTACGGTAAGCATTCAGAAATAGTATTAGAAATTCTGAGTCAGAGAGATGAGAATTTGATCACGTTACTCAAAACTCTAGATATAACATCGACTAATCATCAAGCTGTCGCCCAGTTTTTAGATCGAAGTCGTAAGGAGTTTGACGTTGCTACAGAACATCCAAGATACCTAAACTTCTCAGATAGAGCCTCGCAGACTTTGTCTATTCTCAATTCTCACTTGATAAGAGATAGAATTTCTGAAGTAGACGCATCTTTGAATGAAAACGCCTCTCTAGCGGCGAAGTTGCTACATATAGAGCGTCAATTAGCTAGCGTTCCTGATAAACATAAAATCCAACCAATTTTGGATAATTTGGAACAGTGTAATCAATCAATAAATGAGTTACACCAAGAGTCTACGCGTTTGTACGACGAAAAGTGCCGAAAAGAACGTGAATACGAAAAATGTTCTCGACAACTTAATCTATTTCTAGAACAGAAATCACTGGAAGAAGTTCGTCAAAGGGAGGTATCGAGATCAATAGAGTATGCGAGTAAAGCGCGAAAAACACTCCTTAATTTTCGAAATGCTGTAATCGCACACCATATAGCAGGAATCGAAAAACTCATCGTTACGTGTTTCGATGAATTGACAAGAAAGAGCTCGCTAATCACTAACGTGAGTATTGACTCCTCAAACTTTTCGATAGGGTTAAAATCGAGGAAACAAGAAATAAAGCCAAAAGACCTTTCAGCGGGTGAAAGACAACTATTAGCTGTTGCAATTCTCTGGGCTTTATCTCGATATTCGAGTCGTCCAATTCCAATGATAATTGATACTCCACTGGGGCGATTGGATTCAAACCATAGATCGAAACTTGTTAATGAGTATTTTCCTAAAGCAAGCCATCAGGTAATTTTGCTATCAACCGATGAAGAAATCTATGGCGAGTATCATAGAGATTTGCAAAGTAGCCTTTCTCGAAGTTATCTGATTGAATTTGACGAAGATAGTGGAGGCAGTAAAATTTCGGAAGGATATTTCAATAAATAGGTTTGTGATTTGGCTATCTCAACTGTTTACATAAACTCCAAAGGCAAGGACAACCTAGCCCGCCTAAAGAGAAACACCGGAGTGAAGAACTGGAACACTCTGTGTCGATGGGCGCTCTGTTATTCTTTATCTGAGGAAACACCGCCACCACCCATAGATAAAGGAGTAGAAATCGAAGGATTAATGACTTGGAAGGTGTTTTCCGGCCAATACGAGGAATTGTACCTTGGATTAATTAAGCTACGTTGCAAAGAGGAGGGGTTAGAACCGACTGATAAGATATGCGCAGAACAATTCAGGCTACATATTCACAGAGGATTGGCTAGACTGATCGAACTGGATGGAATCAAAGTTTCACGGTTACCACACCCTCGTTCACCAGTAGGATTAGTAGAATTGGCAAGTCAATTCGTGTCGTTCAATGGGCGTGACGATTAGCAATCGTCTTTGTTGTAATTTTAGAGTTTGTATAGGCTTTTATTTGGCGTGCTGACGCACATCAAATAAAAGCCTATACATTATGTTGAATTCAACATAAGGCCGGACTAAACGTAAAGTTTTAATCGGAAGTGACAAGGGCCGTTGCAGTGGCGGTGGTGCTCAAGCAAGGACGCCGGTCGTCGGACAGGGAGTTATCGAGTTTTGCGAAAGACAGCTCAGTAGGCTGATTCCCGAGCAGGCATGGGATGCAATAATTGCGCTCAACCAGTCTTCAGTTTTCCATGCAACAACGCCGGTGCCGCCAACGATGGTCAAACAGCGTTGGGCCGCATCGCCAACAACGATTCTGCAATTTCGATTGACTGCGGATGCTCTGCCCAGCAAGCCTGCCGTGCTTAGATTCATTCAGGAAAATATTGCGACTGCCAGGTGGCCGCTTTCAGACTCCGGATCGTTTTGTGGTTTCAGCATTATGGGCCGAGTACCTTATTGGAGTGTCTGTTCAGTCGAAGTTGAGGTGCTTGGTCCGGAATCTGGTGAAAAGATCGAAATCCCGGTCTTCTGTCAGTAGAGCGGTAACGCCATTGCCTCGACACACGGCAACAATTTGAGCATCATGTACAAGATTTCCAGTTGCATTGACTTCCGTCATGGCGACTGAAAGCAGTGACAGGTAGTCGGAAGTCGGATAGAGTAACTTTAGGCTCGGGGATTCAAGCAGTCGATTGAGAGCGGTGACTGCCTCATCGACAGTAAATGGGTTCTCAAAAACTTTGCGATGCGTTATTACACGAAGAAATTCCCCTATGCAATGCAACGGAATACCCCAACGAATCGATGATTCGGCGAGGAAGCATATCTCAGCCTTTGCTGTTTCGTGATATTTCGAAAACTTATTGTGAGCGTACACCAATATATTGGTGTCGACAGCAATCAATCTTTCGACTCCATTACGTCGTACAGCATGTTTCTGTCACTTACAACCAGGTCCGTGTTGCGCCCACAATTTTTCGTCAGCAAATTCAACTGAAAAGTTTCATTCGGGGTGTTTGCCGCATCCAGATAATCGCGAACTGACAACTCAATTAACTTGGTTAATGAAATACCTTTCTCGAGAGCTGCACTTTTAGCGTCTCGCATCAGTTCAGGGTTTAGATACAGTGTTGTTTTCATATGAGATTAACTATTGATATTTGATTTATGCACTATATGACAGAATTCTGTCATATTATATATTGTTTTGATTCAGCCAATGCTTCTTTAATTTCGATTGGCTGGCAGTGACGAGTGATTTCGGTTCCATCGCATGGTCCGCGAATCCAATGTGAGTAATCGCACGATAATTGAACATCGATCCACAGAACTATAAGGTTCGGCTTATGAAGCGTAAACTTTCTTGCCGTCCCGTTGGTCGCGAAAACTTCATCGTGCCAATGTTCGACTAGACGTGACACCCGGTCAGTTGGCTGAAGGTGGAGCATCGACGCG
This sequence comes from Acidiferrobacterales bacterium, assembly GCA_028820695.1. NCBI lineage: Bacteria > Pseudomonadati > Pseudomonadota > Gammaproteobacteria > Acidiferrobacterales > Acidiferrobacterales bacterium. The sequence continues at coordinate 13,359 of JAPPIB010000049.1, forward strand.
AGGAGAATCACAAGCGACAATAACAGTTCACGGAATAAAATCGTCTTCTGTTCGATCGGCAATATTCAATGAAAGATTCAGCACAGGTAGTGGTCATCGGAGGCGGCATTGTCGGGTGTTCTGTCGCTTACCACCTGGCAAAATACGGCTGGACCGATGTCGTCCTTGTAGAGCGGCAGGAACTGACGTCGGGATCAAGCTGGCATGCCGCCGGCGGACTGTTTACTGTCGTCCGGCCCAATGCTCCGGCCCGGATTCACAAGTACACGTTTGAGACCTATCGGGAGATCGAGTCGGAAAGCGGTCAGTCCTGTGGGTTCCATTTCACCGGAGGGATGAACATCTGTCGAACCATCGAGGAAGTCGACAGCAACCGGATGTTGCAAAGCGCTTGTCGGATTCTCGACATCGAAAGTTACTTCATCTCGCCCGAAGAAGCTCGTCGCAAAGCCCCAATTCTTGATACAACTGATGTGATTGCATGCCTTTGGGAAACCGACGGCGGACACGTAGACCCGGCGTCTGCGACCCAGGCATTCGCTCGCGCAGCCAGGAAGCTCGGGGTTGAGATTTATCGTCATACTCCGGTGATACAGACTGAACAGCGATCTGACGGGTCCTGGATGGTCGGAACCGAAAAAGGCAACATCATCGCCGAGTATGTCGTCAATGCGGCCGGTCTGTGGGGACGGGAAGTCGGCCGGCTGGCTGGAATCGAACTGCCACTGATGCCGGTTGAGCATCACTATCTGGTTACCGAAAGCATTCCCGAAATTGAACGTCTTGAATTTGAGTTACCGCAGATCAACGACAACGAAACGGGATGCTATGCGAGACAGGAAGGGCAGGGTTTGCTGCTTGGCGCATACGAAAAAGTCTGTACACATTGGGCCATAGACGGAACACCGCAGGACTTCGGGCACGAGTTGCTGCCGGATGATCTTTCTCGCATGGACTGGAATTTCCAGAAGTCCGTCGACATCATGCCATGCCTTGCACAAGCAGGAATCAAGCGGGTAATCAACGGTCCGATGATTTTCTCACCTGACCTGGGCCCCTTGATCGGTCCGCATCCCGAACTGCAAAACTACTTCTGTGCAAATGGGGTGATGGCAGGCTTCAACCAGGGCCCCGGTATCGGCAGAGCGCTTGCCGAATGGATGATTCAGGGGGAGCCGGAGTTTGACCTGTTCTGTTGGGATGTCGCCCGATACGGACATTGGGCAACCAAGTCCTATACACAGGAGACAACCCGGTACTTCTACGAAAACCGATCAGAAAAAATAGTTCCGTATCAGGAATTTGATGCGGGACGTCCGATACACAAACCACCAATCTACGATCAGCTCGAATCAGCCGGTGCTGTTTTTGGCGCGTCATTCGGGCTTGAGCATGTCAATTGGTTCTCACCGACGAAGGTTGGTGCAAGCGACTCCCTTACTTTCCGTCAGCCCAATTGGTGGCAACCTGTAATCGATGAGGGCAAGCGAGTGCGAAATGAAGTCGGGTTGATGGAATATTCCGCTATGGCCAAGTTCGAGGTGAGCGGTCCAGATGCCGAGAGCTGGCTAAACCACATCATGGCGAACCGAATGCCCGATACCGGTCAAGTGAGGTTGACGCCGATGCTGTCGGAACAGGGTCGGTTGATCGGAGATTTTTCGGTTTCCAGAATCGGGGAGGACCGGTTTCTGATACTGGGGGCTGACGTCATGCAACTTTCGTTTATGCGACATTTTGGCCGCTTTCTTCCATCCGATGGAGTCAGCCTGGAAAATCAATCCGCTGACTATGCGGGTCTGCACCTGTGCGGACCCAATGCACAGGAATTGCTGGCCCGCCTGGCGGAAGAGGAAATGGACACCTTGAACTTTCCCTTCTTGCATGCCGCCACAATATCAATTGGTGCAATACCGAATATCATTGCACTTCGAGTCTCGTTCACCGGTGAAACTGGCTACGAACTGTATCTGCCGTTGCGACATCAGCCCATATTGTTCGAGTTGCTGATGAAGGAGGGACGAAATCTCGGCATAGGACTTGTGGGCACACGGTGTCTTATGCAGACCCGCTTGGAGAAGAGTTTTCCGGCCTGGGGCCTGGAGCTATCTCCCGACTACACCGTGGTGGAAGCCGCAATGGAGCGATTTGTAAGACTTGACAAGGGTGAATTCGTCGGGCGCAGTGCGGTGTTGAGGCATGTACCTCCGAAATTGAAACGCGTGACCCTGGTTGTCGACGCCCGAGACTGCGCGATCTGGGGTGATGAGGCGATATTCCTTGATGGGGAACTGGTCGGCGCAGTGTCGTCCGGTGGATACGGACCGGAATCCGAGTGCCACATTGCCATGGGTTATATTGACGTTGATGCCGCGACCGCCAGCGGCCAGTTCAAGGTTGAAGTCCTGGGTGAGTTGTTGCCGGCTGAGCTTTGCAGTGAACCCATAGTTGATCCAACCGGTGCCCGAATGAGAACATAGCAACCGTGTGCTGACAATTTCAAACTTTGGTCTATGAGAATCTTTAATCTCAGATTTTGTGGTTCTGACCGGTGTTGCATTCCGTCAGGTTAGCTGAGTGGGCCGCCGTCAATCCGAAAGAAGAACCCGCCGCATGCTAAGCGGCAACCAGGGATTCGTACAACAGCCTTTCAAGGCGTTGCGAAATCCCTACCCGCCGATGGAAATTATTTCCGCCGATCAGGTTGAATCCATTCATCAAGCCAGTCTCAGGGTTCTGCGTGATGTCGGCATTCGGGTCGAAAGCGAGACTGCCTTGCGATTGCTGAACGATGCAAGAGCGGATGTCGATAAGGACCGCAGGCACGTCCGATTCGACCCCGATCTTGTCGAAGAATTGATCAGCGGCTTGCCTGAAGAATTCACCATCCATGCCAGAAACCCATCCAAGACTGTCACCATGGGTAAGAATTCAATCGTATTTGCGACAGTGACCGGTCCTTCTTTTGTGACTGACATGGACCGCGGGCGCCGGGCAGGCACTCAGCAGGACATGGAAAATTTCGTCAGATTGTCGGGTTCGCTGAATGTCTTCCATCATGAAGGCGGTAGCGGATTGGAGCCCTTGGACCTGCCGCCTGCCACCCGGCACCTGGAAATGATGTACGCCCAAGTCACCTTGACTGACAAGGGTTGGCAGCCATGCTGGATGAACACAGGTGAGCGGGCCAGGGACTGTATCGAAATGGCAAAAATCGCGTTGCAGACGGATGATGATGGGTTGCGAGACAAACCGGCCATCATCGGCGGCATCAACACAAACACACCCTTGTTGCTGGACGAGGGTCAGGCGGACGCCATGCGAGAATTCGCGTTGGCGGGACAGCCTGTACACATCACACCGTTCACATTGGCAGGCGCCATGGCCCCGGCGACGGTCGCAGGGGCGGTCACATTGCAAAATGCCGAAGTCCTCGGTTGTATCGCGCTGACTCAGGCCGCCGCTCCCGGTTCTCCCACATTCTACGGACACTTTACCTCCAATGTGGACATGAGGAGCGGCTCTCCGGCATTCGGCACGCCGGAATATGCGCAATCGCTGATCATGTCCGGTCAGCTTGCGCGCCGATACAAACTGCCGTTGCGCTCATCCAATACGACTGCTTCCGCTTGTGTGGATCTCCAGGCCGTCTACGAGAGTGACATGTCGATCAACGCCTGCATCCAGGCACACGTCAACAATGTCATGCATGCAGGTGGCTGGCTGGAAGGCGGATTGACCTGCTCATTCGAGAAACTGATACTGGATGCTGAATTGCTGCAGATGCAGTCCGCTTTTCTTGAGCCGGTGATTATCGACGAGGATACGCTGGCTTTTGATGCCATTGAGGAAGTCGGAGCCGGCGGACACTACTTTGGTGCCGCGCATACCCTTGAACGGTATCAGGATGCATTCTATCAGCCAATCCTGTCGGATTGGCGTAACTTTGAGACTTGGCGGGACGATGGCGGTCGAACCGCATTGGACCGGGCGAATTCAATCTGGAAGCAACTGTTGCGAGATTATGAGAAGCCTCCGATTGATCCGGCACTTGAAGAGGAGCTGCAGGCATTCATGGCAAAGCGTAAACAGGAGATTCAGTCCAAACGTGCCTGACGAGGCTTTCATCGAGGACGGGAAAGGCGGATCCCGAATTGAGTGAGATCTATGATCGATTGGACGGCACCTACCAGAAAATTCACAATCTCTATCTGGCATTTTCCCTGCAGCCGAAACCGCTGCTCGCCGCAGACCGGCATTTTCGGGACGTCATGCACAATCCGGACAATCAGTTGTCGATGTGGTTTCTGGAGTTATTGGCTTCCCAGGTTGCGATCATCGCCGAATGCCACTATGCATTGACGCATCACGGCGCAAACTTCAAGCATTTGCTCGGTGATGAACAGCTCGGAGAATCCATGCTGCAAGCGGTACGAGAGGATAACTTTGTCGATAACTCCCTGTTCACCCCGAAACACGCCGCCTTGCTGGTTTTCGGCGCAAAGCTGTCGCGTTGTCCACAAGACATGACTGGCGAGGATATTGAGTCACTCAGACAGGTTGGGGTGACCGACACTGAAATACTTGAAGCGGTGCAGGCGACGTCTTGTTTTGCCTACTGGGTGCGATTCATCAATGCTTTGGGCATCAAATCGGTGATGAATGACTTCATTGAAGACGCTGACTCCTCACCCCGATGTCGGTCGAGTGATACGACGACATCGTCTGAGGTCACAGTCTTACCGTTGTGGAACGTTACACCTTCTCGCAATGTGAAGATCCACTCTGAAGGATCCGCACCAGGCTCGTAGGACTCGGCCAGCAGAGGTTTCGTTGCTGTTGTGCCGTTCTTGAGCTGTCAATTCGGAATTTCCCCAACTCGGCAAGTCAAACGGAGATGATGGGCTCAATCAGATAAACGAATAGCCCTGATCAGGTTGCTTCGACAGGCTGCCGGGTTCGCGCATTGAGATATAATTCAGGTACTTCGATCATCGTTGCTTTCGTCTGATGCCAAGTTCCGAACCCCCTGATCCTGAACGTCTTATTGATGATGTAGTGCAACTGTCGATTGAGGCCGGCCAGGAGATTCTGCAACATTATCAGACTGATTACAGTGTTGAGTACAAGTCCAACAATACGCCTGTAACGATCGCCGATGTGCGTGCGAACGGAATCATCGTCTCGGGTCTCAAGCACCTTGAGCCATCCATTCCCATCATTTCAGAAGAGTCACCGCTTCCGGACTACGAAGAACGTTCGATGTGGTCATGCTACTGGCTCGTAGATCCGCTGGATGGAACGAAGTCATTCGTGCGTCAGGAAGATGAATTCACCGTAAATATCGCACTTGTGGACGGGGCATCAGTAATATTGGGTGTGGTGCACAGCCCGTGCGAAAATCGCACCTATTGGGGTGTAAGCGGTAATGGGGCACACTGCCTTGACAGCGAGAACGATGTGGTGCGAAAGATCAGCGTTCGTAACTGCTCGGAAGGTCGGGCGACGGTCATCACCCCGCGGTCCCGAGGGTTTGAGAAATCGAAGGTTTTCATTGATCACCTGGCGAGTGAGTCAATTGAATGTGATGTCGTTCGCGCTTCCAGTTCGATTAAGTTCTGCAGGGTTGCTGAAGGTGTGGCCGATGTCTTTCCCAGTTTTACCAATACATGTGAATGGGATACTGCAGCCGCACAATGTGTATTGGAATGTGCTGGTGGAAAAGTCGTGGACCCCGCCGGGAACACAGTTGTCTATAACAAGCCTGATATGCTGAACCCCAATTTTCTGGCTTCAGGCGATGCCGACATTGATTGGACAAGATTTGTTTGACTCATGCGTTGGTGCTTCGACTGCCTCTTCTCGCCCGGGCAACCCATCCCCAGCGTCTGACGCGGCGGACAAGCAGCTTGATATTGACATATAGGTAGCGGGCAAAACGATAGTCTGCGGACAGTACGATCAATCCCAGAGGAATCATCCAGAAGCCGATAATCGGCAGGAATCCGAGAAATCCAAGCAGGACCAACCCAATACCAATTATCTTGCGCAGCAGTGGCGGGAATGAATGGAGTCTTGTGATGTACTCCCTGATGCGATGTTTGCGCATGTCAGGTAGCACCCGTTGGTGAGATTTTGTCCATGTTCAATTTCACAAAAATGCACTCATTCGGCAATGATTTCGTAATCATTGTAGGTGATGACGGACTTACCGGTTTGACACCGGCTAGAGCGAAATCGATAGCCAACCGGAACAGCGGTATCGGCTGTGATCAGATTTTACTGGTGATTCCAATTTGCACTGAAAAGAACGTCTTCAAGTTTCGAATTTACAACACTGACGGATCTCAAGCCGCGCAGTGTGGGAATGGCGCCCGATGTGTTGCTAGATTTCTGTATGATCGCGGGCTGGCAAACGATGAGGATATTATATTGCGAACCCACGCTGACGACATTCGCTGCAAGATCAATGACGAGTCTACCGTAACTGTGTCGTTGGGCGTCCCCAATTTTGTACCGTCGGAAATTCCATTCGTCGCCGACACAATCGCGGATACATACGAATTGGAAGTTAAGGGGACTTTGCAGACTGCATCAGTCCTGTCGATTGGCAATCCGCATGCTGTCATTGTTGTATCGGATGTGGAATCGGCACCTGTGAGCGAACTGGGCGGTCCGATCGAGTTCCATCCCAGGTTCCCGCAGCGAACCAATGTCGGATTTATGGAAGTTGAATCCTCGGATTCGATTCGCTTGCGGGTGCACGAACGCGGTGTTGGTGAGACTCGTGCCTGCGGCAGCGGCGCGTGTGCCGCTGTCATTGCAGGACAACGCCTTGGGTTGTTGGACGAGTCCGTGACTGTCAATGTCGAGGCCGGACAGCTGTTTGTCGAATGGCATGGCGAAGGCGAACCGGTGTTGCTGACCGGGCCTACAACGTACGTATTCGAGGGCCGGTTGCTGGACTGATCGATTCGGTCCGAAATGGGAATGGGACATGTCAGCCACTGATCTTGTATATCGTTTTGTCAGTCACCTGGAGAACGAACGGAGGCTGTCACCGCACACAGTTTCGAATTACAGGCGGGATCTGCAGCGTCTGAACCTGTACCGAACTGAACATGAGATCAAGAGTTGGTCCCAGTTCACAGTGGTGCTCGCGCGCGGCTTCGTGGGAGATTGTCATCGTAACGGACTGTCCGGCTCGAGCATTGGCAGAATGCTGTCAAGTTCACGTTCGTTCTTCAGGTTCCTCAAGCGCGAGAATCTTGTCTCCTACAACCCGTTTGAGGGCGTATCCGCACCAAAGTCCCCGCGAAAGCTACCGAAAGTCCTGACTGCAGAACAGGCAATCAGTCTTGTGGACCTCAAGGGCGACGATCTGATTACCGTTCGCGATCGGGCAATACTTGAACTCGTTTATTCGACTGGTATCCGGTTGCAGGAACTGATTGGCGCGGACGTTAACGATGTCAACCTGTCAGAGAAGATGATTCGGGTGCTCGGGAAGGGCTCCAAGGAGAGAATTGTTCCGATCGGAACTCATGCATCACGGGCACTTGAGGAGTGGTTGACGAGGCGACACGAGTGGGCAGACACTGACGAGACCGCCCTGTTTGTCACTGCCAGGGGGAAACGCCCCGGCAGTCGGGCAATTCAGAAAAGAATTGAGGTCCGCGCAGTGGAGCAGGGCTTGCCTGTCAATGTGCATCCACACATGCTGCGTCATTCGTTTGCGACGCATGTCCTCGAATCGAGCGGCGACATCCGGGCGATCCAGGAGTTTCTCGGGCACGCCAATCTGTCGACAACCCAGATTTACACTCATCTGGATTTCGGCCATCTGTCGAGAGAGTACGATAGGGCTCATCCGAGGGCGAAAAAGAAACAGTCAACATAGGCCCCTGCACGATTTTGATGGAAGTTATAAATCATGGTGCCGGTGAATATGTAAGGGAGCAAGCACATACCAACGGAATCGAGTCTTTTTGGGCTACTCTGAAACGAGCTCATTTTTGTACATTCCACAAACTTAGCCCCAAACACTTGCAACGCTATGTTGATGAGTTTGCCGGTCGGCACAATGTACGCAGTCAAGACACCACTGCGCAAATTGAATCAATCAGGCGTGGTATGGAAGGCGAACGGCTTACGTACAAAGACCTTATCGCTGGGAATGGGCTTGATTCTTATTTAAGCGTAATGCACGGATATAGGGGTTTTAAAATATTTCATCAATAAAAACAGATAGTTGTTATTTAAGCGCAACATTGCATTGTGCGTATTGATCCGCGATGGGTTGGCCGTCGTCACCTCAACACCCAATACCGTTACGGGCCGATTCTGTCCCCCTCCCACCGTCCGGACTTGATTCATGCGGTCAACGTGTGTCTTCTTCCACATTATCGAGAGTCTCCCTCACCGACTCACATCTTGCCATGTTCCACCGTTCAGTTGTCGGTAAACGACCAGCCATGGCGCCAGTCAAGACTCTGCGACCATACCTGGCGAACAAGAATTGGCGGGGACCGCCGTAATGGCACAGCACCAATACAATAGGCGAACTTCGGTGGGAGGCAATTAAAGGCTGATATCGAAAATGCCTCTATATGAGGCGCTCGTTTATCTAAAAAGCCAACGCCAAACTTGAAGAATTAGCAAAATTTTGAGCCGTTAGGGAGCGAGTCGGCTTTCGGCACTCATCTATAACATTCCCCATTTTGATTGACAATTGAATTGGTGTCTGGTAATGTGGACTCAGACCAACTAATGAAGAGAGAGGAAAAAGGCTATGAAGCGATTTCTGATTCTATTGGCCTTGGCGGGCTCTATGTTTTCCACCGCAGTTTTAGCCGATCAAGCGGTGAAAATGGTTGCCATGGCTCACTTTGTCAACGCAGACGGCGACATGATTGGAGAAGCCAAGATGTGGCAGGGTCCCAAAGGTGTGGTAGTGCTGGTGGAGATTTCCGGGTTGGAGCCCGGTAAGCATGCCATTCACATCCATAGTGTTGGAACCTGCGAACCGGATTTCAAGGCTTCAAAAGGTCACATCAACATTTTAGGCGCTTCTCACGGGCTGTTGAATCCGGATGGCCCGGACAATGGAGACTTGCCGAATATCTATGTAAATTCCGATGGCAGTGCGATGGCGGAAATGTACACGACCGCCGTTCATTTCGGGGGAATGATGGACAATCCGCCCGACACGTCCGCCAACCTGATGGATGAAGATGGCTCCGCGCTCGTTGTACACGCGCAGGGTGATGATCATATTACTCAGCCGATCGGAGGTGCTGGCGGCAGGGTTGCCTGTGGAGTGATTACCGGAATGATGTGAGGTTTCACATAGACTTGTGAAACCGTATGGCTGCGTCCGCTCCTGACTGTGACGGAGTTTTCCGAGTCGCGGGCAACCGCTTCTGATGGTGCGAACTGGCGCATGGCTGAAAAATCGCCTCGGCGATATTTCCTCGTCTTTCAGTATTCTCGTCGACACTGATTTAAGTTACAATTAGCCCTTTTGTTCGATTATCTACGCAACAGATCACCAACTCTCAACTGACTCAAGGTGTCGGGTGGTTGTTGCGGAATTCTAGTCGATGAATTCGTTTTTGTCGCCGCTGTCGAGAGTGCGACTCTTGCCATTAACTCAAAATCAAAGAGTCTTTGAATCAGCGGTAATTTTTCTATGAAGTAAATTCAGGGAGATATACATGGATACAGGGGGTTTGATCCCGGTAAGCCTCGGAATCCTCGGGTTGGTATCTGCGTGGATCGTATTCGGTTTTGTCAAGCGCTTTCCGGAAGGCGAGGGCAAGGTTGTTGAAATATCGGCCGCAATCCATAAAGGCGCAATGGTTTTCATGCGTCGCGAATACACAATTCTGATTATATTTGTTGCGGTCGTTGCTGTTTTTATCGCGATTTCGGATCTTGGCCTGAACACAATGTACGCGTTCTTGCTGGGAGCATTCTGTTCCGGCAGTGCCGGATACATCGGAATGTATACCGCGACAAAGTCAAACGTCCGTACAACCACTGCCGCCCACACGCAAGGCGCATCCGAAGCTCTGACCGTAGCGTTTTTCGGTGGCTCGATCATGGGCTTGACCGTTGCGGCAATGGGACTTTTCGGACTGGGATTGCTCTATCTGTTTTTCGGTTCCGATCCTCATTCCGCCCATGCGATCCATGGCTTCGGGATGGGTGCCTCTTCAGTCGCACTGTTTTCCCGTGTCGGTGGGGGTATCTTTACCAAGAGCGCTGACGTCGGTGCCGATCTGGTTGGAAAAGTTGAAGCTGGGATTCCAGAGGACGATCCCCGCAATCCAGGTGTGATTGCAGATAACGTCGGTGACAACGTCGGTGACGTTGCGGGTATGGGCTCGGACATTTTCGAGTCGTATTGCGGCTCAATGATCGCCAGCATCGCCATCGCCGCAACACTGAGTCAGTCAGATCTTGGCGCACAGGATAGTCTCATGTTCCTGCCGCTCGCCCTGTCGTCGGCAGGAATCCTGTGCTCACTGGCAGGAATCATCCTTGTACGGATATTCACTTCCAGATCGGCGGAGGTTGCGTTACGAATCGGAACGATCGGCGCTTCAGTCATCTTTATCGGTGTTGCCGCGGTCGTTGTGAACTGGGTTGGTGTCGAAATGGCTGTATGGGGTGCCGTGCTGGTCGGCGCGGTCGGAGGAATCGTGATCGGTATGGTCACTGACTACTACACCAGCGGCAATCCAATACGAAAGATTGCCAAGGGTGGTGAAACCGGTCCCGCAACTGTGATGATCACAGGTCTGTCAGTTGGCATGCAGTCCGTAGTGGTGCCGTTGCTCATGCTCTGCACCATCATTGTCGTAGCGAGCTACCTTGCCGGACTGTACGGAGTTGGTGTTGCGGCAGTCGGTATGCTTGCGACTGTCGGTATGACCATGGCAATCGATGCATACGGGCCGGTGGCAGACAATGCCGGTGGTATTGCGGAAATGGCCGGCCTCGGCGAAGAGACGCGTGAAATCACCGACTCTCTCGATGCGCTGGGCAATACTACAGCCGCGATCGGAAAGGGTTTTGCGATCGGGGCGGCCGCGTTGGCAGCGCTTGCGATCATCACCGCGTATATCGAAACAGTGTCACTCAATGATCCTGAATTCTCATTGCAGATCAACGATCCGGTGGTTCTTGCAGGGATGTTCCTGGGCGGCATCTTCCCGTTTCTTGTCAGCAGTATGACGATGACGGCAGTCGGGGACGCGGCATTTGACATGATCAAGGAAATCCGCCGCCAGTTCAAGGAAATCCCCGGACTGCTTGAGGGTAAGGCGGAGCCTGACACCGAGCGTTGTGTGGATATTGCGACCAAGGCCGCATTGCGCAGAATGGTGCCACCCGGCGTACTCGCTGTCGCCGCTCCCGTTGCAGTCGGATTCTCACCACTTGGGCCGGAAGCGCTTGGTGGCATGCTGGGCGGCGCGCTGATTGGTTGCGTTCTGCTGGCATTGACAATGGCCAATGCCGGTGGTGCATGGGACAATGCCAAGAAGTATGTCGAGAGCGGCAATCTTGGCGGCAAGGGTTCTGATGTTCACAAAGCTGTTGTGGTCGGAGATACAGTCGGCGACCCGTTCAAGGACACTTCAGGCCCATCGATGAATATCCTGATCAACGTCATGGCGATTGTAAGCCTGGTCATTGCGCCATTGCTGTAACCGGCGCAAACTCACTTCGATGAGAAAACACTGAAGTTGGCGTCAGGCGCCGAGGCTGCTGGAAAAATCGATTCGTTCTGACTGTCGGGGTGAATTCGCACCTTGACGGGACAGGCGATTCATCGACTTATCCGGCAACAGGATCAGCCTGACTTGTTGTGCTGCCCGAAGCGGATTTCAAGGTTTTTCGATCGCCGCAGCAACCTTCAATTCTTGTGCGTGCTCCAGTCAGCGGGCAGTTTCGGCGCGATTGGAATATTGCGCAATCTGACATATTCCGGCAACCCATTGGAGTATGGCGGATAGCTTTCTCCGGCAATCAGAGGGGACAGATAGTCCCGGGCACTCTGAGTGATTCCGAATCCGTCGTCTGAAATGAAATCGCGCGGCAACATCTTCTCCGTATTCGCTATATCGGCCAGATCCGCTTCAACAATGTCCCAGCGATAAGGTGCATCCGACAGCCGGCGAATTGCCGGCATCAGGCCTGATTTTCCGCTGGCGGCATATTCGACTGCAGCCTTGCCCACCGCATAAGCCTGATCGAAATCAGTCTTTGACGCGATGTGGCGCGCCGATCTTTGCAGGTAGTCTGCGACAGCGTAGTGGTACTTGAATCCAAGGTCATCCCTGACAATCTGTGCAACAACCTGTGCGGCACCACCCAACTGTGCATGACCGAACGCATCGCGGGTGCCCTGTTCAGCCAAAAATCTGCCATCCTCGTAACGAGCGCCTTCGGATACTACGATCGAGACGTATCCATGAGTCTGTACGCAGTGCTTGACCTTGTGAGTGAAACTGGCGCGATCGAACGGCACTTCCGGAAAAAGAATCACGATTGGTATATTGGTTTCAGAATCGGAGGCAAGTCCGCCGGCTGCGGCGATCCACCCCGCATGCCGTCCCATGACTTCGATGATGAAGACTTTGGTCGAGGTGCTGGCCATGGCGGCGACATCGAAGCTGGCCTCTCGGGTAGAAATGGCAATGTATTTGGCGACTGATCCGAATCCGGGACAGCAATCGGTAACTGCCAGATCGTTATCAACAGTTTTGGGTATGTGATTGACCGTGACATCCCCGAGGCGTTTTTCCAGCTGGCGGGCAAGCTTCAGACAGGTATCTGCCGAATCATTGCCGCCGTTATAGAGAAAATGGCGGATGTTGTATTGCTCGAACACATCGACAACCCGGTCAAATTCCCGATGCTGTCTTTCCGGATCCTGAAGCTTGTAGCGACATGAACCGAATGCACCCGAGGGCGTGTGCTTGAGAGCGCGCAGGTTTCCCTCCGGCTCTTCAGTGACGTCGATCAGAGTTTCGTTCAGCACGCCGAGAATTCCGTCTTTTGCGGCGAAAACCCGACCGATTGCATCTGGATGCGCACGGGAGGTCTCTATGACAGCGGCCGCGGAAACGTTAATGACGGAAGTCACTCCACCGGATTGAGCATACAAGAGATTTCCAGAAATTGACATCAGTTGGTCAGGTAGTGTGGATTGAAATCATTATCAAATTGCACTGGTATTTTACGAACTGGCACAATGAGTTTCATGTTGTAAATTTTATAAAGAAGTGAATAATTCGGGTACGATCAATCGAAAACTTCTCCCCGGGCTTTCTTCAGTAGATTTTCGATATCGGCAGGTGGCTTGACGCAGGGAATGCTCAGATAAGCCAAGATTTCGCCGAATTTACGGTACCCATTCGGAGCACTCAATTCGATCCAGAATATATTCGCGCAATTCAACTGATTCTTATTTTGCTGAGACAACTTGTCAGCAACAAAAATCTGAGAAAGTCTCGGATAAACAGAATCTTCGCTCTCTGGATTACCTTTACCCATCAACTTGACTTCGGCAACTTTATTGAAAAACTCTATTGCATATCGGAGAAATTCGGCATCAAGCAGATTGATAATGTCAACTCTATTCTCACCAGCTCGGAACAGTTTTCGGATAATTTCTCGAATTACTTTGTCAGATGGCTGAAAATTTAGCTTGAGCAATTGAGAGAGTACCTGTTGTTGAATAGCAGTACAGTTATGGCTATGTTATACGTTTGATTCGATAACATGCCATTCTACAACATACCAAATGGTGAACGAAAAGTTGTACGAGACCGAGGGTATACGTCAAAGTCTTGGCATTTTTGAGATATAGCAGTTGGCATATTGTTTTGTCGGTCTTATCTGATGGTATATGCTGCCATAAGTCACGAGCCGCACAGGATTTTACCGGCCGGGTAGATTTCGAAGCGATTGAAGCGGCAGGCACCGCGGATCTAGACAAACAGACGGTCTGGGAACTGTCAAAGCTGATCTATGGCCAGGGTATCCTCATCGCCACGCAGTGGGCGGAGAACGCCAATGACATTCTCCCCCGGCTAACTTGGTTGAACCTGACGATTGTCATCGTACATAATCGAGCACACTAAACGATCATGATTAGCGTCAATCACCCCGTATCATGAAAAGTATTTTTCAAGGCAATAGCGGTGGCGGGCGATGATTTTTGATGTATGTTATTATGATTTCGATCCTACAATGGATCACGACACATCGGGTTATTGCGAATTGAGAGGGTATGGATCATGAGATTGGTGTTTCTGGGACCTCCTGGCTCAGGGAAAGGCAGTCAGGCTAAGTTTGTGGTCGAACGATATGGCGTAGCGCATATCTCGACCGGTGATTTGCTTCGAGCGGCAGTCAAAGCGGGCACCGAACTCGGACTGAAGGCGTCCGAGTTAATGCAGAAAGGGAATCTTGTACCGGATGAACTTGTAACTGAACTGATTGCACAGCATTTGGATGCAGGTGATCTTTGGTCTAATTTCCTGCTGGATGGGTTCCCGCGCAGCATAAATCAGGCAGAGGGGCTGGCCGCGATGTTGGAGCAAAGGAATTCGCCCTTGACGATGGTGGTCCATCTGCATGTTGAGCACAGTGCGCTGGTCAAAAGACTGTCCGGGCGCAGAACCTGCATCAAGTGCGGGGAAATCTATAATGTTTATTTCAATCCACCCAAGGTTGCAGGATTGTGTGACTGTGAACGTGCCGGCGAACTGATGCAACGCGATGACGATAACGAGAAATCAATCGTTAATCGTCTCTCGGTATACGATGAGAACACAAAGCCATTGCTTGCCTACTATGAACAGTCGGGTTTGCTTCGAACAGTCGATGCGTCCGGCGAGCTGGCTGGTATAGCACAGCAGGTTGAGCAGGTGCTCGGGAACCAGCAGACAGGAAGTGTCTGAAGCGACTTTGGATTGTTCAGCACCAAATCCATCAGGAAAATGTCCGAAATAGGTTACCCCGCAACTCGAATGCGGCGCCTGCGAAGTTGCGACTTCATACGACGCCTGGTCAGCGAATCCAGTTTGTCAGCGGCCGATCTGATTCAGCCGATATTCGTGTGCGAGGGAGAAAATTATCGGGAACCGATACCATCGATGCCTGGTATCGATCGTCTGAGCATTGATCTTCTGATAGAAAAATGTCGGAGACTGAGCGATCTGGGTGTGCCGGCCATTGCGATTTTTCCTGTAGTTGCGACCACGCGAAAGAGCAAGTGGGCTGAGGAAGCCTACAATCCGGATGGTCTGGCGCAAAGAGCAATATCTGCAGTGCGCGAGTCTGTTCCCGAAATCGGGGTGATGGCCGATGTGGCCCTCGATCCGTTTACCATCGACGGTCACGATGGAATTTCCGATGAGAATGGTTACGTGGACAATGACACAACAATCGACGTGATCGTCAAACAGGCTTTGTCACAGGCGCGTGCAGGTGTGCAGATCATTGCGCCGTCGGAGATGATGGACGGGCGCGTCGGTACCATCCGACAGGTATTGGAAGACGAGGGGTTCCACAATGTATTGATTCTCTCATATGCTGTGAAATACGCGTCGTCATTCTACGGACCCTTTCGAGATGCAGTCGGATCGGCGTCTGAGCTCGGTGGTCGGGACAAGCGCACTTATCAGATGGACCCCGCCAATACTGACGAAGCAATGAGAGAAGTCGCTCTGGACTTGGCCGAAGGGGCGGACATGGTGATTGTAAAACCGGGAATGCCCTATCTGGATGTCCTGAGCCGGGTCAAGTCTGAGTTTGGCGTGCCGACCTTCGCCTATCAGGTCAGCGGCGAATACGCCATGCTGATGGGGGCGATACAAAACGGCTGGCTGGATGAGCGAAAAGTCATTACCGAATCACTGTTGTCGTTCAAGCGGGCCGGGGCAGACGGCGTGCTCAGCTACTTCTCCGAACGTGTGGCTGAGTGGATTGCCTGAGAAGACGGACCTTTATGCCGACGATCGTGGACGACTACTTCACACCCACCGAGATCAAGCTTCGCAAGCAGTCTCGGATTTTGGAAGTCAGTTTCAGGGACGGCAGCACTTACGAGTTGGGTTGCGAATACCTGCGAGTCTATTCGCCGTCAGCTGAAGTCCAAGGGCATGGTCCCGGACAGCAGGTTCTTCAATACGGCAAGGAGCAGGTCAATATCTGGGCAATCGAACCTGTGGGGAACTACGCGGTTGTGCTGAAGTTCGATGACGGTCACGATACCGGGATCTATTCATGGGAACTCTTATACGAACTAGGTGCGAACAAGGACAGATACTGGCAGTCATATCTGGATAGGTTGCAGGATGCCGGATATCAACGAAGAGAATCGACGTAAATCGGACGGCGGCCGCACCGCAAAAACCGAGTTCGGATTTCGCCGGGTGATTGAGTCTGAAAAGGACTCGCTCGTGCACCAGGTCTTCAGCTCGGTTTCAAGTCGCTACGATCTGATGAACGACCTGATGTCGTTTGGCGCTCACAGGCTGTGGAAGCGTCTGGCGATTGCCTACGGTGGTATCCGACCAAACAGTTCTGTACTTGATGTGGCTGGCGGTACTGGAGACATCAGTCTCGCGGTAGCAAGGAAACTGGGAGCCGAAGGCCGTATCGTACTGACGGACATCAACGGCTCGATGCTGAAGCTGGGACAGGATCGAATGTTGGATCATGGATTTGTCGGACGGCTTCAGTGTGTGCAGACCGACGCTGAGAATCTCGCCTTTGCAGACGACTGCTTCGACTGCGTGATCATCTCGTTCGGGCTGCGAAATGTCACACGCATCGACGCCGCGCTGCGGTCCATGTACAGGGTCACTCGCATCGGTGGAAGAATGCTGATTTTGGAATTCTCAAAGCCCGTCATTCCATTGCTTGAAAGGTTATACGATCGGTATTCTTTCAGTGTGATTCCGAGGCTCGGCGAGGCAGTGGCAGGGGATCGTGCAAGTTACCAGTATCTGGTTGAGTCGATTCGTCGACATCCGGATCAGGATACGCTTGCGTCGATGATTGTTTCGGCCGGGTTCGAGCGCGTTGAATATCATAACCTTACCGGTGGAATTGTCGCACTTCATATCGGTTGGAAAGTTTGAGTTGATACGAGTGTCGAATCCATACACAAACTATATTGTCACCTCATTTTCGGATCGCTTGCTGGTCGCGATCGGCGAAGCCGCCCAATCCGATGAAGGCGTTCGAAGTCTGCTGCAAGAGCTGGACAATCGGATAATAAACTTGAGGTTCACCGACCTGAATCAGCAGATCGGCCTCAAGTTTTCAGATGCCGAAGTGTTCGAATGCGATGTGCCGGATGAGGAGGCAGATCTGGTCGTCCAAGGAACCTTGTTCGCTATCATCAAGGCGGTGTTTTCCGAGAATCGCAACCCCGCGAGACTTCAGAATGTGAAAGTCACAGGTGATTTGGGACTGGCGCAGCGTCTGTATCAGGTATTCGACCGGGCGGAATTTGACTTCGAAGAGATACTGGCGCAAAAAACCGGCGACATTCCGGCGCGACAGATCGGTAATCTGCTGCGCTGGGGCAGTCGGAATCTCAGGGGGGAAGACTCCACACTGGCAACTTCGATTCGAGAGACATTGATTGATCGCAAACAGCTATTGCCAACGCGGTCCAGGGTGGAGAAGTTCATGAGTGATGTGGACGGCCTGCAGGCGGATCTCGATCGGCTGGAGAAACGTACCGACCGCCTCAACAGACGTACCGGAAAATGATCACAGTCACACATCTTAAACGACTGCGGGAGATCATCCAGATCATTCGAAAGTATGGTCTGGACGAACCGCTCACCCGTCATCAGGGAATTCCATTGCTTGCGGGTGTCTTGAATATCGTCGGTGGCAAGCCGGCTTTTGATGATCAGCAACCCTATGGTGCCAGACTGCGCGAGGCCTTACAGGAACTGGGGCCGATATTTGTCAAGTTCGGCCAGATCATGTCCACCCGTCCCGATCTTTTCCCCGAAGACGTGATCGGAGACCTGAACGTTCTGCAGGACCAGGTCTCGCCATTCAGTGGCGTACTGGCGCGGAATATTGTTGAGCAGACCCTGAATTCTCCGATTGATGCGGTATTCAGTTCGTTTGATGAGATTCCGATCGCTTCGGCTTCGGTCGCGCAGGCTCACAATGCAGTTCTTCGAAGTGGTGAGGATGTTGTGGTGAAAGTACTTCGCCCGGGCATTCGCGATCAGGTCAACCTTGATATTCAGGTCATGTACTCCCTGGCCCGGCTGTTCAATCTGTTTCGACCGAACGCGGACAACTACCGTCCTCGGGACTTGGTGGGATATTTCGAAAACGTCATGTTGAACAGTCTTGATCTCACCGTCGAGGCGTCCAACGCCAATCGCTTTCGCAATCGCTTTGAGGACGATGACTTCATCTATGTTCCCCAGGTGCATTGGAAATACACGCGCTCGGATGTGATGGTGCTGGAGCGGGTTGGTGGATTGTCGGTTCGGGATGTTGAGGAATTGCACAGTGCCGGGATCGATCTGCAGCTGTTTTCGGAGAATCTGGTCAGGACATTTTTCGTCCAGGCATTTCATGATCGATTCTTTCATGGTGATCTTCACCCGGGCAATATGTTCGTGTCCGAGCTCGGCCAGTTACGCATGGTGGATTTTGGAATCATGGGAATCCTGTCGGAAATTGACTGCAAGTACCTGGTTGAGAACATACTGGCTATTCTTCGACAGGATTATCAGCGGGTGGTGGACCTGCATATCCGCTCCGGCTGGGCACCATCGGATATTTCAGCACAGGATTTTGAGATCTGTATCCGGTCAGTTTGCGAGCAATATGTGAACCAACCGGTTGGTGAGATTTCGTCGGGTCGGCTGATGGGTCGGCTGTTCCGGGTATTCCGGGAGTTCGGAATCGTTGTCCAGCCTCAACTGCTGCTGTTTCAGAAGACGTATCTCAATCTTGAGGGATTGGTGAAGACATTGTGCCCGGAGCTGGACATTGGTGCGACCGCGCGGCCGATCCTCGAAGACTGGGCCCGCAAACAGACGAGTATCTCGAATCTGAGCGAGAAGATCAGAACCGAGACACCCTATTTGCTGTCGATCGCGCCTGAGATTCCGCGCCTTGCCCACATGGTGCTTTCGTATATCAATGAAAACCAGATGCGGGGGCGGGCAATGGGTTCGGTTCAGGGACCGAGTGGAATCAGCAGCGAACTTTTCTTTACCTTACTCGGCAGCGCCTTGCTGATTGCGGCAGTGGTTGATTGGAGCAACGATGGATTCGGATTCCTGACGCTGATCCTGGGCGGCGCGGCTGCAATCTGTTTGCGTACCGCATGGCCGAACAGGCGCAAGTGATTCTATGGATTGCGGTTGCGCAGCCTGAGTGCGTTGGCGATCACCGAAACTGACGACAGGCTCATTGCCGCGGCGGCAATGACCGGCGAGAGCAGCCATCCGAAAAACGGAAAGAATACCCCGGCGGCAACGGGAACGCTGACAACGTTATAGGCAAAGGCAAAGAAAAGGTTTTGTCTGATATTGGCCATTGTCTTGCGCGCCAGCGAATGCGCCCGGACGATGCACTGCAGGTCGCCGTTGGGGATGGTGATGCCGGCACATTCCAGTGACACATCTGCACCGCCACCCATTGCGATACCGACATCCGCCTGTGCCAGTGCAGGGGCATCGTTGATTCCATCACCAGCCATCGCAATCTTGGCGCCATCGCGTTGCAGCTTCTTGACCAGCCCGAGTTTATTTTCCGGCAGAAGTTCAGCGTGTACGGTATCGATTCCACACTGTGCGGCTACCGCCTTCGCAGTCGCCTGACTGTCGCCGGTTGCCATGATGACTTCGATGCCGCTGGATTGAAGTGCCTGCACCGCGGCCGCGCTGGTAGGTTTCACAGGATCGGAAACTTCGAGCACGCCCGCGCAGGTGTTGTTGACGGCAAGATGGACTACCGTATTTGCACTGGCCGAGGCTTCTTTATGAATCCCCGGGTCCTCGTTTTTGATGCCGCGGTCCTGAAGAAAACGCAGGTTTCCGATCAGGATCCGATGATCGTCCACAGTGCCCTCGATTCCCATCCCGGGTGTCGCCTCAAAATCAACCACCACCCGGGGCTTGATGCCTCTTTCCTCAGCACATCTGACAATTGCTTCCGACAACGGATGCTCGCTTGACCGGGCCAGCGCCGCGACGCAAGACAGCACATCCACATCAAGTCCATCCAATGTCCTGACCTGGTTTACAACAGGCCTCCCTTCTGTCAGCGTCCCGGTCTTGTCGACGACCAGGGTCTGTATTTTCGGCAGAATTTCCAGCGCTTCGGCCTCCTTGACAAGAACACCATGCCTGACCGCCTGTCCCACCGCCACCATGACCGACATCGGTGTCGCCAGTCCAAGCGCGCAGGGACATGCAATAATCATGACCGAGACGAAAGCGATCAGGGCGAATGTGAATTTTGGCTCCGGTCCGATCAGGTTCCAAACCGCAAATGAGATCAAGGCAATCGCGATCACAATGGGAACAAACCAGCCGGCTACGGTATCAGCCAGCCTTTGGATCGGTGCCTGACTTCTTTGGGCCTTGCCAACCATTTGCACGATCTGTGACAGCGTACTGTCGCTGCGGGACCGTGCCACCTTCATCACAAACGAACCGGTACCGTTGAGCGTCCCGGCACGAACCGCATCGCCGACTGCTTTCTCTACAGGAATCGACTCGCCGGTGATTAATGACTCGTCGATGCCTGAGAATCCGCTGTGTATGACACCATCGAGCGGAATGCTGTCACCCGGGCGAATCTGCAGAAGGTCGTCAACCATGACCGTGTCAAGTTCGACCTCTTCGGTTTCACCATTCTCCTTCAGCCTGCTGGCCGTGGGCGGCATCAGACGCATCAATGCCCTGATCGCCCCAGCGGTTTTCTCGCGTCCTTTCAATTCCAGGATCTGACCGATCAGCACGAGCACGATAATCGCCGAAGCGACCTCGAAATACACGCCCAATTGCAATGTTTCCGCACCGACCAACGGCGAGAACACGGTGGGAAAAAGCACAAAGCAGACGCTTGCGATGTAGGCGACTGCCGTACCCAAAGAGATCAGGGTGAACATATTCAGTGAACGGTTGACGATCGAAGCCCAGCCGCGCTTGAAAAAAGGCATCCCGCAAAAAAGAACAACAGGCGTCGATAAGATCATTTGAAGCCAGTTTGATGTCTGGACCGAGATGAAGTCGTGAACTGGTATGCCGAGGTGCGGGCCCATGGCAATGACGATTACCGGCACGACGAACAACAAGCCTACCCGGAGTCTTGTGGTGAAGTCTACAAGCTCGGGATTCGGGCCGTCGTCGACCAGGGGTACATCCATAGGCTCGAGTGACATGCCGCAACTCGGGCAGTCGCCGGGGCCGACCTGAACGACTTCGGGGTGCATGGGACATGTGAACTTTGTACCCGGCGCAGTGTTGTCATGCTCGGCTCCGACCCCCTTGCCGAGACGGTCTCGATCCAGATACTTGGACGGATTTGAGGAGAATTTCGTCAGACAGCCGTTACAGCAAAACCAGTAGACGTGGCCTTCATGCTCAAAGCTGTGACTGGAACTCTCCGGATCGACCGACATGCCACAAACCGGATCCCTTGTAGTGTCAACTTTCACTGATTAGCTGATCAACTCATGCGTGGTATCTGACTGCGATTGAATGATAGCACAGCCACCGCGGAAGAACCTGAACCCCGAGCCCGTATGCCAGGTGTGTGCCGTGCCACTTGACGCACATGGGCGTCCGCAAGGGCTTGACGACTTGCAGCGGACACGAACCCGCCTCTTTTCGTTTGGGAATTATTTGCCGAACTTGACAAACAGCAATAAACCAAGTAAATTGGTTGGTAATTAATTTGCTGATCGGATTGTCTCGATGAAACTGACCACCAAAGGCCGCTACGCGGTGACCGCCATGATGGATCTGGCGTTACACCAGCCCGACCAGGACAGGGTATCGCTTAAGAGTATTGCTGAACACCAGGAAATTTCGATTGCATATCTCGAACAGTTGTTCGCGGGACTGAAAGCCAAGGGTCTTGTGAGTGGCGTACGGGGTCCCGGAGGCGGTTATCGGTTGACGAAACCGGCAGATGAGATTTCAATCTATGAGATAATCAGCGCCGTTGACGAATCGGTTGATGTAACCCGCTGTCACGGGCGGGAGGATTGCCAGGATGGAGAGATCTGTCTGACGCACGAGTTGTGGACTGAACTCAGTTCCCAGATTTCCGGCTTTCTTGATCAGCTGAAACTCGGCGAGATCATTCAGTCACAACGCGTTCGCGAAGTCTCAAGGCGACAATCGGCGCGATGCGAGTCGCTGCGGCACACCCAGCAAGTCGTCTTCAATTGAAACATGTAACAAACCAGATACCAGGGATCAAATCGTGAACGAATCTACTGCGGCCGATATCAGCGGTTTTGTCAAGCGGGAATATAAGGAAGGCTTCGTAACCGAAATTGAGTCGGATACGTTTGCACCAGGCCTCGACGAAGATGTCGTCAAGGCGCTGTCTGCCAAGAAAAATGAGCCTGATTTCATGCTCGAGTGGCGTCTGAAGGCGTATGCGAGATGGAAGAAAATGACCGAGCCGGTCTGGGCTCATGTCAACTACACTCCGATTGACTATCAGTCCATCAGTTATTACTCCGCGCCCAAGACCGATGCTGACCGACCCAAGAGTCTGGATGAGGTTGATCCGAAACTTCTCGAAACCTATGAGAAACTGGGCATCCCCCTGTCTGAACAGAAAATGCTCGCCGGTGTCGCGGTGGATGCTGTATTCGACAGTGTCTCAGTCGCTACGACCTTCAAGAAGACCCTGGCCGATGCAGGTGTGATTTTCTGTTCGTTTTCCGAGGCGGTCCAGGAACATCCGGACATTGTGCAAAAATATCTGGGATCAATCGTGCCATCCGGCGACAACTACTTTGCTGCCCTGAACTCGGCGGTATTCAGTGATGGATCTTTTGTCTATGTGCCGAAAGGTGTCCGCTGTCCGATGGAGTTGTCGACATACTTCCGAATCAACGCGATGAACACCGGACAATTCGAACGAACCCTGATTATTGCTGATGAGGGAAGTCATGTCAGTTATCTTGAGGGATGTACAGCTCCGATGCGGGATGAGAATCAGCTGCATGCCGCAGTGGTGGAACTGATCGCACTGAAGGATGCGGAAATCAAATACTCTACAGTACAGAACTGGTATCCGGGCGATGAGGAAGGTCGCGGCGGCATCTATAACTTCGTGACCAAGCGCGGTGCGTGCCGCGGCGAGAATGCAAAAATCTCGTGGACACAGGTGGAGACGGGATCGGCCATTACCTGGAAATACCCCAGTGTCATGCTTGAGGCTGACAATTCGGTCGGTGAGTTCTATTCGGTGGCTCTGACGAACAATTGCCAGCAGGCTGATACCGGGACAAAAATGGTCCATATCGGACGGAATACGTCCAGCACCATCATCTCCAAAGGCGTATCTGCAGGCCGCGGGCAAAATTCGTATCGCGGGCTGGTACGCATGTTGAAAGGCGCTGAGAATGCCCGCAACTATTCGCAGTGCGATTCGTTGCTGATGGGTGACCGGTGCGGAGCGCATACATTTCCATATATCGAGGTCAAGAATCCGACAGCAAAGGTCGAACATGAGGCGACCACCTCGCGAATCAGTGAGGATCAGATGTTTTACTGCCGCCAGCGCGGGTTGTCGGAAGAGGACTCGGTATCCATGATCGTGAACGGATTCTGCAAGGAGGTATTCAAGGAACTTCCGATGGAGTTTGCGGTCGAGGCGCAGAAACTGCTTGGCATCAGTCTCGAAGGCGCAGTCGGCTGATCGCCGACTGCAAATCAGCCGAACCACCTTTAACCATGTATGCTTAGGGAAAGAGAAATCATGCTCTCAATTGTTGATCTGAACGTTCAGATTGAAGAAAAGAATATTCTTGATGGAATCAATCTTGATGTCGCCGCCGGCGAGGTGCACGCTGTGATGGGCCCCAATGGGTCTGGAAAGAGCACTTTGGCCAACGTGATTACCGGCAAGGTTGAAGATGTGGAGCGGGGCAGCGTCACGTTCAACGGCGTGAACCTGTTGGAGCTCGACCCGGAAGAGCGTGCCCGCGAGGGGATTTTTCTTGCATTCCAGCATCCAATTGAGATTCCAGGGGTCAACAACATCTACCTGATCAAGGCAGCGGTCAACGCGATGCGCAAACATCGGGGAGAATCGGAGCTGGACGCGATCGATTTTCTCAAGGTTGTCCGTGAGAAAATGAAGTTGCTTGAGATCAATGAATCATTTCTGTATCGGTCCGTGAACGAGGGGTTCTCCGGGGGCGAGAAGAAACGAAATGAGATACTTCAGATGATGATGCTCGAGCCAAAGTTGGCGGTGATGGACGAAACCGATTCGGGACTTGATATCGATGCCCTGAAGATTGTTTCGAAAGGAGTCAACTCGCTTGCTGATGCAGGTCGGTCATGCATCATAATCACTCACTTTCCCAGGATTCTCGAGTACATCGTTCCGGATCACGTGCATGTTCTGGTCGGCGGTCGTATTGTGCGTTCCGGCGACAGGAACCTGGCTCACGAACTGGAACAGTTCGGTTACACCTGGGTGGTCGAGGAGACCGCGGCTGAAGTCGCATGAAAATCAGCCCGCTCGCCAACCATTTCGCTGAGCAGGGTCGGCGTCTTGCTCACAAATTACCCGGATCGTCAGTTGATTCGGTCGCCCAGCTGCGCAAGAGCGCGCTTGCCCGCTTCGAACTGACAGGGCTGCCGAGAATTACCGATGAACAGTGGCGATACACCAATATCCGCCTGCTGGAAAAACATCTGTTCGAACTGTCTCAATGTTCGCAGTCCAGTCCAGGCGATGTGGATATCAATCGATGGCGATTACCCGAAGCCGACACCTATCGGGCTGTTTTCCTGAACGGCTGGTTCAGTGCTGAGCTGTCCGATCTTGTGAATCTGCCGGATTCGGTCAGTGTCTTGAGCCTCGCTCAGATTCTGGATTCTTCAACCGATGCGGATTCTCATTGTTTCAAGTTCGCATTGCAGGAGTTGCAAACGATGTCAGCCAATGCGGAGCATGGTTTTGCCGCGTTGGGTGCGGGGTTGTCCGCGGATGGAGCGGTTGTTCGAGTCGATTCGGACGCTTCATTGGACAAACCACTGGAACTATTGTTTCTCAGTCAGGATGATGCCGATTCCCGATTCTGTAACGTCAACAGTTTCATTCACGCAGGCCGGGGTGCAAGACTCCAGTTGATCGAGCGGTATCTGTCGCTGGGCGACACGACCCACCTGACCAATTCCTCGGTTACGTTCAATCTGGAAGGAGACGCTCAGGTTGACCACTATCGGATCCAGAACGAGAGCGAGTCTGCATTCCACATCGGATCGGCGAAAACCCGTCAAAAGGACAGCAGCAGGTATCGGATTTTCTCGATCTCGCTCGGCGCCCGGCTCAATCGTCACGAAGTGACCCAGTCGCTGGACGGGGAACACGCTCACTGCGAACTGAAAGGGCTTTATATCGGCAAAGGCAACCAGCATATAGACAACTACACGACAATTGCACACGAATGCGCGGATGCGACCAGCGAAGAGTTCTATAAGGGCGTACTGGACGATCATGCCCGTTCCGTATTCCATGGACGCATTAAGGTTGCGCCCGGTGCACAGCATACCGACGCACAACAACAGAACAGAAATCTTCTGTTGTCGCGCAATGCTGAAGCCGATACCAAACCGCAACTTGAGATTTACGCCGATGATGTCAAATGCTCACATGGTGCGACAATCGGTCAGTTGGATGAGAATGCGGTCTTTTATCTGCGCTCGCGCGGTCTGACACAACAGCAGGCGAGAACAATGCTGACAGATGCCTTTGCGGCAGAAATCGTGCGAGAAATCGAACTTGACCCGGTACTGACGGAGGTGTCCAATCTGGTTCAGCAAAAGCTCAGCTCCGACCATCCAGTGCAGGAGGCAGCATGACGCAATCGACACTTACAGCTGATCGGGAACGCACAGCAAACGGCACCATTGATCCACACGCGATCCGCGAGCAGTTTCCGATCCTGAGCGAGATCGTCTACGGAAAAAATCTGGTCTATCTGGACAATGCCGCCAGTTCGCAAAAGCCCCTGGCAGTCACTGATGCACTGAATAGATACTATGCGTCGCAACATGCCAATGTCCATCGCGGGGTACATGCGTTGAGCGACCGTGCAACCGAGGCCTATGAAACCGCTCGCAGCCTTGCATGCCAGTTCGTAAACGCAGAGCATGCGAAGGAGATTATCTTTGTCAGAGGGACAACCGAGGGGTTGAATCTGGTTGCTTCCTCCTATGGCCGACAAACGCTCAGACCCGGGGATGAGATCCTGGTCAGCGAAATGGAGCATCACTCGAATATTGTGCCATGGCAGATTATCGCTGAACAGACTGGAAGCCGGGTGCGGATGATTCCGATGGACGACAGCGGGCAGATCATTCAGCAGGAGTATCTCGCCCTACTGAACGAGAATACCGCGATTGTCGCGATCACCTACGTTGCCAACTCTCTCGGAACCGTCAATCCAATCAAGCAGATGACACAGAGCGCTCACGAATTCGGTGCGGTTGTGGTTGTCGACGCCGCACAAGCGGCGCCGCATATTGAAATTGACGTCAGGGAACTGGGATGCGATTTTCTGACTTTATCGGGTCACAAGATGTACGGACCCACAGGAATCGGGATCCTCTATGGACGCGAGGAACTGCTTGAGGCGATGCCGCCCTATCAGGGTGGTGGCGAAATGATCAAGCGTGTGACATTTGCCGGTTCGGAATATGCCGACATTCCACATAAATTTGAAGCTGGAACACCGAATATTGCAGACAGTGTCGGATTTGGTGCGGCCGTGAAGTTTATGTGGAGTATCGGGTTTGATGCAATCGCGTCCCATGAGAACCAGTTGCTTGAATACTGTCACGAGCGTGCCGGGCAACACAGTGATATCCGGATATTCGGCCAGGCACCGCATAAATCCGGAGTATTCGCATTCGAGATGGATGGTATTCATGCGCACGACGTGGGAACCATCGTGGATCGTGATGGCGTTGCAATCCGAGTGGGACATCATTGTGCCATGCCGGTCATGAGGCATTTCAATGTCTCGGCAACCGCCAGGGCATCTTTTGCGGTCTACAATTCAATTGATGATATTGACCTTCTGTTTGACGCTCTGGATAAGGCGAGGGAACTGTTCAGGGGATGATGGACGATCTGAAAGCGCTTTACCAGGAAGTGATCATCGATCACAGCAGGAATCCTCGCAATTTCGGTTGCTTGGAGTCAGCGAATTGCTCAGCCGAAGGTGTCAATCCGCTTTGCGGGGATGAACTCACCTTGCAATGCCTGCTTGATGCGGATGATGTTATCCAGGAAATTCGATTCGTTGGCCACGGCTGTGCGATATCGGTTGCCTCGGCTTCGATCATGACCGAGATGATGCTCGGCATGTCAAAAACTGAAGCAGAGCAGCTCTTTGAAAGGTTTCATGCCAGGGTGACAGGTTGTGCCGATGGCGATTCGGTGGATATCGGGAAATTGGAGGTTCTGAGCGGTGTTCGTGAGTTTCCGACCCGCGTCAAATGTGCGACACTGGCGTGGCACACAGCAATCGCAGCAATCAACAGGACTGATGAACAGGTTACAACTGAGTAGCATGGCCGGCGACTACAACAATCAGACAGTCCGTTCCCAGAAAGTGGATTTCATCTCGGAATTTCTGAAAAGCTCAGACACCGACCGTTCCACTGACTCGGAGTCAACTAAGTCTGGCCAAGTTGAGCCAGTATCCGATGCTGTTTTTGCGGAACAGGTCATTGATGCGCTTCGCGGCGTTTATGATCCCGAGATTCCAGTGAATATTTACGATCTCGGCCTGATCTATGACGTCGATATCAGCGATGACAGGAAGGTGAGCATTCAGATGACCCTGACGACGCCCGGATGCCCCGTTGCGCAGACGTTTCCGGGTACTGTGGAATGTGCGGTCAGATGCGTCGAGGGTGTCGAAGATGCCACTGTCGAATTGGTCTGGGATCCGCCCTGGACCAAGGATCGCATGTCCGAGGATGCTCTGCTCAGTCTGGGGCTCCTATAGCCCGGTATCCTTCTGTTTCAGCCATGAAGGTCGTCCTGATCAGTCCGTACGAGATTGGACGGCAGCCGTTTGCGTTGGCTCAGCCTGCCGCCTGGCTGGCGCGCGACGGATTTGACGTCGATTGCATCGACCTGTCCATTGAACCCTTTCAGGCCGAGTCGGTCAACGGGGCTCAAGTGGTTGCGTTTCACCTTGCCATGCATACAGGTGCGCGGCTGGCAGCCGAACTGATCCCGCAAGTTGTGGCGAACCACTCGGACGCGGCGCTCTGTGTTTATGGTTTGTATGCCCCGGTCAATGACGAGTTTTTTCGTTCGCTTGGTTGTGAGTTTGTATTTGGCGGGGAAGCGGAGTCAGACATTCTGGCGTTGTGTCGGGCAGTGCGGGACACCGGTTCGCTGTCGGAATTGCGCGAGACCCGCAGGTCGCTGGATAAACTGGTTTTTGTCCGCCCGCTTCGTTCCCTGCTCCCCGAATTGGACCAGTATTCCTACCTCACCTGTGCGGACGGTACTGAGAAAACGACGGGTTTTGTCGAGGCCAGTCGAGGATGCAGACATCTTTGTCGTCACTGCCCGGTGGTACCGGTTTACTCAGGCACCTTCCGAGTTGTTTCCACGGATGTGGTGCTTGAGGACATCCGGCAGCAGATCGATGCCGGTGCCCAACACATTTCATTTGGCGATCCGGATTTTCTTAACGGGCCGGGTCACGCCCGAAGAATCATTGATCGATTTCAGCAAGAATATCCGGGCATGACCTGGGATGCGACAGTCAAGATTGAGCATCTGCTTCGATACGAGGATCTCGTTGGCAGATTTTCAGAGCAGAACTGTCTTTTCATCACCAGTGCTGTGGAGTCTGTAGAAAACGATGTACTGGAAAAACTGGACAAGGGTCACACGGCCGAGGACTTTCGAAGCGCACTTCATCTGTTGAGGCGTCTCGGTATCTCCATGCATCCTACGTTCGTACCCTTTACGCCTTGGACCACTTCAGGGGGATACCTGGAATTGCTGCGTCAGATTGTTGAGCTTGAGTTGATCAATGGCGTAGCGCCTGTGCAATTGAGTATCCGTCTGTTACTGCCTCGAGGTTCGAGTCTGGTGGACTCGGAAGATCGGGATGAGTGGCTGGGTCCGTTCAACCCGAAGATGCTTGGATACGATTGGAGGCATCGCGATTCACGTGTGGATGAGCTTCAGGCAATAGTCCAGGAGTGGGTGATTGGCGCTCAGGACGACAACCTGACCCGAATGGATATATTCGCGGGCATCTGGACGGCCGCGCATCAATTCGTTGAGGGAAGGGTGCCGGAACTGATGCGTGCGGCGGGGCGATCTGTCCCACAGATGTCGGAACCTTGGTACTGCTGTGCCGAACCGACAGAGAATCTCAGGAAAAAGACAACGAAGCCCGTTGGTCCCGAATCACTGGACGAATCACGCCTGACTGCGTGAGATGGCACTCGAGTGACAGCTGATTGTCAGCTGCTGAAACTGCCGGAAATTCGAAGTCCCTTGAGTAGATTGAGCGCCTGAAGCAACTGATAGTCGCGTTTGACAGCCGGGTTGACCTGAGTTGACGGCAGCTGGTTGTCAAGTTCATCAGGAGAGACGGCATTTTCGTTCTCCAGTGAATCTTCCAGATTTGATTCACGGAATGTCATTGACTCATTTTGCTCGTCGGGTTCTTCGACCTCGCGCCATTCAACAGTGATGTCGGGAACTATGCCGGAAGCCTGAATCGAGCGATTGTTCGGTGTGTAATACCGATCGGTTGTCAGCTTGAGTGCCGTATCTTCGTTGAGGCGGACGATGGTCTGAACGGAACCCTTGCCGAAAGTATTCTCGCCCATGATGATCGCACGTTTGTGGTCTTGAAGTGCGCCTGCAACAATCTCAGAAGCCGAAGCCGATCCCTCGTTGACCAAAACGACCAGCGGAACCCCCTCGATGGCATCGCCCGGCGTAGAGCGAAACTCACTGACATGCCTGTTGTTTCGACTCCTGGTGCTGACGATCAGTCCATTGTCGATGAAGACATCCGATACGCCGACCGCGCTGTGCAATTCGCCCCCTGGATTGTTGCGCAAATCCATGACCAGACCGTCAAGAGAAATTGAATCGGTGATCAGTTTCTTGATCTGTATTCGTGTCAGTTCCGGTGTAGTAGTCTGAAATTGGGTTATGCGAAGGTAGCCGAATCCGGGTTCAAGAATGAAACTATGGACACTCTTGATTCGTATTACGGCTCGTGTCAGTGTGAATTCCAAAGGTACGTCAACGCCTTGCCGAAGAACAATCAGGGTAATATCGGTTCCCGGCTGGCCTCGCATCGAGTTCACAGCTTCTATCAGATTCATTCGCGATGTCAGATGATCATCGAGCTGGATGATCAGATCACCGGGCAAGATGCCTGCATCAAAAGCTGGTGTTCCGTCTATCGGAGAAATGACCCGGATGCCACCGTTCTCCTTGGTCACCTCTATACCGAGTCCACCATAGCGACCGGTCGTCTCGGTTTCCACATCGGACATTTCCTGTGAGTCCAGCAGCGCGGAATGCGGGTCAAGCCCTTCGACCATTCCCTCAATTGCGTTTCTCAGCAGTTCCTCGTCTGTAACTTCCTCGACATAATTGTTCTTGATCGTCTCGAATACACGGGCGAAAGTGCTGATTGAATCCAAAGGCAGAGGCGAGATACCACTGTGTCCGACTGTGTTCTGGGCTGTTGAAGCCAGTGGCAGCAGCGATAGTGCAAGAACAGTTGCTGTGAGTGGTTTGACTAATTTTTTTCGGATTGTCATGGCACTGTAACGTTGGTGTGGAATTGTGTCACGCGGAGAACAATCGGGCACGCTTTCCCGGGCGGGATGATTATTTGTGAGCAAGTGCATCCATCCTTGTGGCAATCTGTATATAGAATAGCAAATGCTGAATTGTTTGTCAGATTAATTGTTGTCCCTAAATCCGCTTTAGAGAAGTCAAAATCAAGACTGGCCCTGTCGGTATAAAGGCTTAGAAACCAAACCCGTTCCACCCATTGGGTGAAACATAACCAAAACACAGGAGATATTGCTAAAAGGAGTGCGTGAGGGGGCGGCCGTCTTCAAGCATCTGCCTGGCCGGTTGAATTGCAGTTCACCTCGATTCCATTTTTGAACCTTACTCCTTCGATCACCTTGCCCAACTCCCTGAATCTGCGCCGTCGAACGCCGTCTTGGCGAGGGCGGACTGATGCCGCTGAAATCGAAAGACGAGGTCAGGCTGACGAGACCTAGGAGCTGTTTTTCGATCTGGCAGGATTTTCTGAGACCTTCATTTGTTTTGTGAGATGCATTGTGGAGTCCGTGCCCGGTCGCTTGATTTGTGATTGTACCAGGTAGGCTCTTGGCTATAATCAGTGTCCTGATCAAAAGATGGAACCGGCGATACTGCATTCAGCATGAACAGCAAGGCAGCCGCAAATGGTCGCGGATGACTTCAAGAGGTTGGAGTGCCACCAAGATTGGTGGTTTTACTGTCTGAATCGTCCCCGCATCAACCGGACACGGTTCATTGGGCTACTTTCCGAAATGGGATGATCAATGGAATATATTGAGTTTGTCAAAATCAATTGGCACTTGTTTGTCGCACTCGTCGCAGTGGTCGCATTGCTTGCTTTCGAACCGCTTCGTAAACGCACTGCAGGAGTTGCATCTGTGTTGCCCCACGATCTTCCCCGTATCATGAAAAAAGAAAAGGTGATCATCGTTGATGTTTCGGATACAAAGGAGTTTGAGACGGGACGCATTCCCAAAGCAAGGAACATTCCCCTAAGTCGAATCGAATCTGATATCAATACATTGACCAAATTCAGATCGCGTCCCATCGTGGTGGTTTGCCGTATCGGAAATCGAAGCGGTAAAGCCGCAAGCATGCTGAAAAAGCACGATTTTTCGGATGTAAGGACACTGAAAGGTGGTTTTACCGCCTGGGCCAAGGAAAATCTTCCGGTGGAAAAGTGATTCCCCGTTGAACTGTTCTTGATCCCCCACCGTTACAAACCGAATTCTCGCTGAACCTGGAACTTATCGCACCGTCGCGTTGAAACGCTTCCGTATCAATCAAGAATTTACGCTCGACACACCATGCTCGCCAATGTAGGAAACATCCAGATCCACTACGAAATTTCGGGGAATACCCGAGGTCCAGTGGTTGCAGTGAGCCATTCCCTGGCGTCCAGCGGCATCATGTGGAAGACCCAGTTGCCGTTGTTGGAGCCGGATTATCTGGTGATCAGAATCGATACCCGCGGGCACGGAGGTTCTTCTGCACCGGATGCCCAATACGCAATGGATGAACTCGTAGATGATGCCGTAGGACTTCTCGACAAGCTCGAAATTGAGCGATTTCACTGGGTTGGCCTTTCGATGGGCGGGATGATCGGCCAGGGAATCGGCATCCGTCACCCGGACCGGCTTCTGAGTCTGAGTTTGTGCGATACGATGGCACGAGTGCCGCAAGAGATGTTGCCGGTATGGGAGAAGCGAGTCGAAACCAGTGAAAGGTTTGGAATGAAGTCCATGGTTGACCCTGCAATGGAGCGCTGGTTCACCGAGCGATATCGTAACCAGCCCCCGACACGGGAGTTTGAGGAAATCAGACAGCAGGTTCTCGATACACCACTTTCGGGGTTTATCGGGTGCTGTCACGCGATCATGAACTTCAATTTTCTTGACGATCTGAAACATGTCCGAACACCGACGCATATTATCGTAGGTGATCAGGATGCAGCCACCCCGGTCAGCGAATCAAAGGCCATGCACGAACGTATTCAGGATTCGACACTTGAGATTATCGAAGGTGCCGCACATTTTTCCAATGTCGAACAGTCTGGGGCATTTAACCGATCTCTTTCCGCGTTTCTTGCCCAACACTGATCAGAGCATTCATTGTTGATCTTGCAAAACCGCGACACCGTGATGTGTTGTTTTGTGTCTGGAAAATTCTTAAGCCTGGAGCGTCCAGTTCCAAACGTTGATCTTTCGTCGGTCTGGGGTTCACTGACACCGAACCGCAGCCGCGCAGCGGGGTGAGGCAGGATGAAAATAAAAAAGATCTCCGTCTATCAAGTTGATCTTCCAATGAAAGAAGGTGCGTACAGCTGGTCGAACCAATCGTATTCCGCTTTCGATAGCACCATCGTGATCATCGATACCGATGAAGGGATATCAGGTGCCGGTGAAACCTGTCCGCTGGGCGCGGCATATCTTCCCGCCTATGCACAAGGTGCAAGGGCAGGCATTGCACAGTTGGCACCGGATCTCATCGGCGAAAATCCACTGGAACTCGGTGCGATCAATGATCGGATGGACTCGTTGCTGAAAGGACACCCGTACGTAAAGTCTGCGGTTGACATGGCCTGTTGGGACATTTTGGGGAAGGCGACCGATCAACCGGTTTACCGTCTTTTAGGTGGCATGCGTCAGGACAAGGTGAAGCTGTTCAAGGTGGTCAGCCGTCAGCAGCCGGACGCGATGGCGGCGAAGTTGAATGACTACCAGACGCAGGGTTTCACACAGTTTCAGATGAAAGTCGGCGAGGACGCGGATGTGGACATCGAACGAATTTTCGCAGTCTCAGAGCAACTGATCCCAGGCAATGTGCTCAACGCAGATGCAAATACCGGTTGGCGGCAGCACGATGCGATTCGCGTCGTCAGGGCGGTTCGGGATGTTGACCTGTATCTGGAGCAGCCATGCCTGAGCTATGAACAATGCCTTGCGGTTCGCAAGCATTGTGACCATCCGATGATCCTGGATGAGTGTATGGATAGCATGGAGATCGTGATTCGAGGCTGGCAGGAAAGCGCGATGGATGCCATCAATCTGAAGATTAACCGAGTGGGCGGCTTGTGGAAAGCCTCTCAGTTCAGGGACCTGTGTCTGAATCTCGGAATCATCATGACTGTAGAGGACTCCTGGGGTGGTGAGATCGCGACTGCAGCCATCGCGCATCTGGCGCATACGCTTCCGAAAGAGTTTCACTTCCAGTCATCCGCTTTTCACGAGTATACGCATACGCAAATCGCCCAGGGTGCGCCGGTGATGGAGGGTGACTACATGTCTGCCTCGTCCCGACCAGGACTGGGCGTCGAGCCGAATCTGGATGTTCTGGGTGAGCCGATCCATGTCATCGGCGGTTGACGATGCAAAGGATACCGGGTCTATACCCCGTTCCGGGTATTGCTGACTGACTCAGTATAGGCGTACGCCTTCGACATACCAGTTCATATCGTGTAATTCGGTGTCACTGAGCACTTTGGAGTCCGGTACTGCCAAATCGCCCTGAATTCCGTTGATTGGTCCTGCAAAAGGGTGCAGTTTTCCAGACCGGACTTGGTTTTCCATAGTTTGGACGAACTCAATGACATCTGGACTGATCTGTGCCTTGTTGTAGTGGGTCAACTTTGTTGTCGGTCCAAACTTTCCACCCCAGTTTTGAATCGGCTCCCAGGAGCCATCAAGCATCGCATCGACGCGATGGATGTAATACTGACCCCAATCGTTCGCGATGGTTGCCAGATGGGCATTCGGAGCCACGAAAGTCATGTCGGACGCTTTCCCGAATCCCCAGATACCGTGTTGTTCAGCAACAACCAGTGCACGTTGAGCGTTGGTATGGGTGATCAATACGTCGGCACCTTCCGAGATCAGGAATAGCGCGGCGTCTATTTCCAGTTCCGGATCGGACCAAGAGTTGATATAGAGCGCCAGCACTTCGCTGTCCGGACTGACTCGTTTCGCACCCAATGCGACCGAGTTGATGCCGCGGACAACTTCGGGTATCGGGACAGATCCTATGTATCCGATTTTTCCTGTCGACGACATCTTGGCGGCCAATGCTCCAGCGGCGAATCGTCCCTCGTAGAATCGCGCAGAATATGTTGATACGTTTTGCGCGATTGTGCTGCCTGTGCATATTTCAAATGCCACATCCGGATACTGTTTTGCGTAGCGGTGCAGCAGATCGGAGTATTCATATGCCAGGCCGAAAATCATTTTGTATCCGTCTTCGAGCATGTTTTGCAAGACGGCCTCCACAGTTGATTCGTCAGCGTTGTTTTCGGCGTAGACAGCGGTTCGAATTCTTTCGCCGAAATGCTTTTCGAGTTCCATTCGTCCCAGATCGTGACTGTATGTCCAGCCAAACGGCCCGATCTCGCTAGCGGAGATAAACCCAATTTTGAGTGGCTTTTCTGAAGCTTGGACCAGCGGGGACAAACCAAGGAACAATACCGCGGCTAAAACAATGAAGAAGGCGTACCGGACAATTGCGGCGGATGCGAACTCAATCGCGCTGGATAACTTTTTCATGATCTTCCCTAATCTGATGTGGATCTTTACATGATAGACAAAAACTACTCCAGTATCCCCGAAACCCGCTGGGCGGTTTCCCTTCCTGACAGATGCGCACCGGCGACTGACGCGAACATGGTTTGATGACAAGCCTCTCCGGCGAAGAAAATTCGGTCAGCAACAGGTTCACGCAAGACATCTCGCAAATGAAACGCGCCTGGTCGAGCTGAGGCGTAGGACCCTTCAGTCAAGGGATCTGTTGACCAGGAGGATGCGGACCCCTTGACGAACAGCTGATCAATCTCACCACCGAACACTGAGCGCAACCGATCAAGCGCGAAGTCTATCCGGTCTGCCTCCGCTAGACCGGATAGATCACGGGCGAGCCGCCCGCCGACATCAAAATATGTCAGTGCGCTGCCAGACACATTGGCTGACGCACCGAACGTACCATCCTGTCGATCTGCCAGATTCAACACGTACGTGTCCGGACTCAGTCCGGCGATCGGTGTTGAGAACTCAAGCCAGATGTGTTCGTAATTGCCCATGGATATTGAATCAAAAGAATCCTGTTTTTCCGCTGCGAGCGCCGGTCTGAATGCAATCGCACCGGATGCGAGCACACCTGTGGACACTGTAACTATGATTGCCTTTGAGCGCAGTTCTCCCTTGTTCGTGGAGACCCGCAATCGTTTCCCGCTCCAGTCGATCGTGCTGACCGTCGTATCCAGTGCAACGGGAAGTCCGGTGCCGTAGTGTTCAACCAGGGTGCCGAAACCTTCTCGGCAAAACCAGTCCACACTGTCCTTCATTGACACATAATCCAAAACAGACAATCGATCAAGTTCCTTTCCCATGGTCCATGGACCGAGAATGTATCCGGCCATCGAGGTCAAAGGGTGGTCGACGTCTTTGGTCGCGTCACTTAACGAGACATCCATTCCAGCGGCAGCGGACTTCTCAATCGCCCGCTCCATCAATCTCAGAATCTCAGGGATCCGTTCAGTTCCGTTGTCGACCGCATGGCCGCGGTCGTACAAGGCAACGTTCAGATTGTCGCGATAGATGTCGAAACCGTTGCGCTCGCCGTAGTGCTTGTAGAAATTGTCGGATCCGTAGTGCAGCCAGTGCGCACCCATATCGCAGGGGATGCAGAAGGTATCCTGATCGGTCCACACCCGTCCGCCGATTCGACTGGATGCTTCCAGTACTGTGATCTCGTAGCCTTGTGCGATCAGCGCATGGGCCGCTGAGATTCCAGCCGCTCCGGCACCCACGATCACAACGTCGGGACAGTCGATCATGCTGTGTGCTGAACGGATTGCAAAATATCAGAACTTGAGGTTTTGTTACGGATTGGAGGTCTGGGTCTGGTTACGGACTTCCGTGATGAACTTTTCGAGTGTGGCATCGTCCGCCAGATAGAAATGCCGGATCGGAAAAAGATCCGGGTCCAGGTGATACACCAGCGCGATTCCGGTCGGAATATTCAGCGTTGTGATTTCCTCATCGGAGATATTGTCCAGATATTTCACCAGTGCGCGCAAACTGTTTCCGTGCGCCACGATCAAGATTCTCTTTCCTGACAGAATCTGATGCATGACGGAGTTGTTCCAGTATCTTACAACTCTTGTGTAGGTGTCCGCCAGTGACTCTGTTGCGGGTACAGCATCGAGATGAGCGTATTTGGGATCGGCTTTGAGTTCATTCCATTGCGGCTGTGCAAGTTCCGGCGGTCGTATCGAATACCCGCGTCGCCATCGATGTACCTGTTCCGGTCCATGCATCTGCACCATTTCCGCTTTATTGAGCCCCTGCAGTGCACCATAGTGCCGTTCGTTGAGGTGCCAGTCGCGCTGCACCGGGATGTCTGTCTGGCCAAGTTGCTGCAATACCTCGGATAAGGTATCGATCGAGCGGCGAAGGACCGAAGTCAAGGCCAGGTCGAACTGATAATTCTCCTGCTTCAGTGCGATTCCGGCACTACGCGCTTCCTCCACACCCCGCGGTGAGAGGCCTACGTCAACCCATCCTGTAAAGCGGTTCTCAAGATTCCATTCACTTTGTCCGTGACGAAGCAATACGAGTTCAAATGTCATGTCAGTGGTATTCGTTCAGTAGTTGTTCGACCATGCTGCGCAACGCCTTCCCCCGATGACTGATCCGGTTTTTCTCGTTCGGTGCAAGTTCGGCCAGCGTGCACTCAAGCTGTGGAACCCAGACAACCGGGTCGTAGCCGAATCCGTAGTCGCCCTGTGCCCGATCGTGCACGCGGCCGTGCAATGTGCCATCTGCGATCAGGGGGGAGGCGTCAGCAACGTGTCTGACATAGACCATCAGGCAGCGAAATCGGCAGTTCCGATCGTCGCCTTGCATCTGTTTAAGTTTACCCAGAAGTTTGGCTATGTTGCGTTCATCATTTGCGCCGGGATCAGAGTAGCGCGAGGAGATTACACCTGGCTCGCCACGGATTGCATCGACCACGAGGCCGGAGTCATCAGCAATGGCTGGCAGTCCCGCTGCCGCGGATGCATGTCGGGCTTTGATCAGGGCATTTTCGACGAAAGTCGGTTGGTCCTCGACCGCCTCTTCTATGCCGAACTCAGACTGCGAGACAACGTGAATCCTGGTGTCGCGAAGCATGCGGTTTATTTCGTCAATCTTTCCTGGATTGTTGCTCGCCAATACGATTCGGGAGGGGATTGTCACTGCTGCAACGCCTGTTTCTGGGCATCAATCAAAGTGGAGATCCCCGACTTGGCGAGTTCGGACATGGCAATGAGCTGGTGCAGGGAAAAGTCATCCTTCTCCGCAGTGCCTTGAATTTCAATGAAGCATGCGTTCTCATTCATTACGAAATTCATATCGGTCTGAGCGTTTGAATCTTCAGCGTAGTTGAGGTCCAGGCACAGTTCGTCATTGATCATTCCGACTGATACTGCGGCAACATGATTCCGGATGGGATTTTCGAAGATTTTCCGGTGCTCAAGCAATGTTTGAACTGCGTCTGCAAGGGCGATAAATCCACCGGTGATCGAGGCGCAGCGGGTTCCGCCGTCGGCCTGAAGCACATCGCAATCGACGATGATCGATCGTTCCCCGAGCATTTCAAGATCGATGCATGAGCGAAGGCTGCGTCCGATCAGACGTTGAATCTCCTGTGTTCGGCCGCCTTGCCGGCCCCGTGCCGCTTCCCTGGAACTGCGCTCAATGGTTGACCCTGGCAACATGCTGTATTCGCCCGTCACCCAGCCCTGGTTTTTGCCGCGCAAATGAAAGGGTACCCGGTCGTCGATGCTGGCTGTGCACAGTACACGGGTATCACCGGTTTCCATCAGTACTGAACCGGCGGCATGCTTTGTGAATCTCCGCGTAATCCGAACGGGTCGCAGCTGATTGCTGGGTCTTTCGTGTGTTCGTTTCATGTCGGTTGAATTGCAGTACTATCTTTGGGACTGTGAGGCTGAATATGGCAGATTATTGTACCTGTTCCGTCAGGCTCCGTTGCCGCTGTTCAACAAGGGGTTTTGTTGTACAGCCGACGTTGGCGGGTGTAGAATTTGAGTTCCAGCCTTACTGTTGAAAAAACCAGTCAATTCTAGTCTGTAACGCGCACGCCCACCAGTTCAAAGTCCCAAAACAGAATGCCTTTTTGGACGGCGTTCCTGAAACTGATATTGTCCTGAAAATCCCTGGCCTGGCGGGGTGGGACATTGAGCGCGACAAAATCGACCTGCTCACCGATGACCGGGCATTCGTCGGTCACGGTTTCGGTACCGGAGGGGCAGTCGCGCAAGGTTATCTTGACCAGGACATCGGTGATAACCTTGCTGGAAGAATTCGATACGCGCCCCGAATAATCCCAGCTCTCGCCATAAGACTCCTCAGCTTTCACGTCATCAAGCTGAACCAATTCCCTTTCTATCGGAAAACCTGCGGTTGAGGATTCATCCAGGTTCAGAAAGTAAAGCGTTGCGACGAGCGCACCCACTGCACCGAGCAGGCTGAAACCGACTTTTGGAGAATAGTAACTGACTACGACAAGCGCAGTGCACACGATAGCCAATGCGATCCAATGCATAGTTTGGGTTCTTTTCTTGTAACTACTTACCCCTCAATTTTACACCTCCTGAGGGGGCAAGTAGTTACTGCAGGAGTTTATGAATTTTGTAATTGACAGCGACTGCAGCGGATGAAGTATCGCGAAAATCTTCCCGCTGGATGCCCACCCGCAGATGCTGAGAGTATCGAGAATTATCGATTCATCTTCAGACCAGTGCGACAAGAACAGCCAGCAAATGATGATTTCAAATCGCAACGAGCGAAAAATCCAACTGCTGATTTTTATGGGGTATCAGAGTGTCAGGCCTTGGGACTATCAGTTCATACGACAAAAGATGCGTCTGAATAAATGAAAAAACTGCCCAAATTTCGCAAATATATGATTTGTCGTGTGAAATTGAAAAGTGGTGCGGCGAGGATTCAACAAACGGGGTCTTGTTCTTTTCACCATATCTGGTGGCCATTCGTCAAATGCGATATGCGTATTCGCTGGTAAATTGTTTCATGGAAAATCAAATGTTGAATATTCGTTACAAGTCGACTCTATTTGAGTACGACGGTCCGCAAGTTTTTGAAGCGAGAGACCGAATAGGGGGGGGGCGCTATATCGCGGTAGCGGTAGAAGACAATGGGACAGATTGTCAATATTTGGTAGTTGGAACCGAAGTGGAAAAACTCCGCAAATTTCGTACAGGCGAAATGGACTTGCGTTCTTTGATTGTCGACTCCAGTCAGCACGGATGGTATTTGACTCTATCTGATGCAAATAAAGATGAACCGGTAACAATACAGCCACAGTATGGCAGTTTGCACGAACAGGATAATTTACCTGAACCAGATTTTTTCTTGCATGACAGTCCAGCAACAAATACTCTAATTGCAGAGACACGTTCCAGAGACAATTCAGTTGTGCAAGTTGCTTCTTCGGTAATGATCTCCTCGCCTAAGCGAGATCGGGGTTTTGGTTTCGAATGGCTGCAGATGCCAGTAATTGCCGGGCAGTGATATGCCACAATTTGCGCTATAGGTGTCAATAAGCAACGTTGATCCCTTTGCATCCTGGACCGTCAATGCGGCTTTTCCCTCCAGATTGCTGGGTGACTCGGATTTGGGTGTTTATCCTTTCGCGAAGGGCGGGGACATGAGAAATAAGACCAATCAGTTTGCCTTGCGCCTGCAATCCGGTCAGCGTGTCTAAAGCGATATCGAGCGCTTCCTCATCGAGTGTTCCGAATCCTTCATCAAGGAACAGCGAATCGACGCTGACGTTTTGGCTTGCCATGTGTGACAGGCCGAGTGCCAGCGACAGGCTGACAATAAAGCCTTCTCCGCCCGATAAATTTTTCGCGGTTCTGATCTCGCCGGCCTGATAGTTGTCGATGACGTTGATTTCCAATGGCTGGTGTTCCTCGCGAGTCAGCACATAACGATCTGTCATTTTCTTCAGTTGCTCGTTTGCATAGTAGATCATCACTTCAAATGTCAGTCCCTGAACAAAACTGCGATACTTGTTTCCATCGGCCGATCCAATGATGGCGTGCAGGTTATTCCACTTGTCATGCTCTTTTTGCTGGGCGTCCACTTGCTCTTTCTTTATCTTCCAGCCCTCCTTCGCTTTCTCGTTGTCTTCCAAATTCTGTTCGAGTGCGCCGATTCTTTCACTTATTTTTCTTACCACGCACTTGTACTCATCCAATCGCGCTTGAAGATCTTCAAGTGACTTGTCCGTAATTTTCTTGTCTTTTTCCGTCCGTAATTTCGACTCCGCGTCCTTGATTTGAGCCTCAAGGGAAACTTTCCTTTCGTTCAAATCATTAAATTCAGTTTCGAGAATCCCAATCTCGTGCTGAGTCAGCCTGGCATCACAGAAATCCTTCTCATCTGTGAAACCATGCGTCTTAAGCGCGACTTCAAATGCTGGTTCCAGTTCTTGCAGATTTGATTCCTCATTGGCGATCTCTTTTAACAGGGTAGTTTCCTTAGTTCTTGCCTGAAGCAATTCGTTTTCTTTTTCTCTGAATTCTTCTTCGACTTTCTGCTTGGTTTCTTCGGCATGCTTAACAGCTTGTCTCAAGGCCTCTTCTTCCTCATCAGGGTTCTTGTCACCAAACAGATCTTGTCGTTTTCGCTCTTTCGCGGAACACTTTCTTTCTTCTTTATCCAAAGAATCTTGAAGCTCATCGACCGATTGTTTGCGGTCGTTCAATTTGGCTTGCAATCCATCGATCCTGGCCTGTATTTCCGTACGCTGTTCCTGCAATTTGATCTTTCTTTCTACATGGGTTGTCCAAGAGTCTCGCCTCTCGATGAGCTCAACGTAAAGCTCTATGGCATCTTCAGGAATGCTTACAACTCCCAAGGGCTTGAGTTGATCAAGGATGTTCGATTCGATGATTTCATATTCAGTTCGAAGTTCTTCGAGTTTCCGTCGAATTTTCAGCAGACTGCTTTGTTTGGCAGTGATATCCTGCGACGATAGTTTAACCTTGTATTCAGCGGCCGAAACCGCATTGGATGCCTTGGAAGTGATCTCTTCGAGTTTTTTGATTTCTTCCTTAAGTTCCTCACGTTGGTTGATCAAAGAATTGATTTCTTCAGAGTCGAGAACATGACTGGGAAATTCTGGCAGATCTTTCTCATCTTTATGTTCTGTTGATCCGCAAACCGGACAAGGTTCGCCGTCTTTGAGTTTTGCTTGAAGTTCTCCCAAGACAACACTGGTATTGTTTGCGTCAATCTGCACCTGCAACCGGTCAAGCTGAAGTCGATTTTCATCGTAATTGTTCTGTTCTCTTTTCAAAGTCTTCTCAAGAGTGCTTAACGACTCCTTCCTCTCGTGAAGCAATATTTTCGCTTCATCGCAGTCTCCGCGAAGTTCATCGTGTTCACTGATATTGTTTTGGATGTCTCGAGATACTCGGTTCAGGTTGCTTATGTCAGCTTTGACACTCTGTAGATTTTCGACCAGCCATTTATCAGCTTCGTCAGTTCTCAGATACGCGGCGGTCGCTTCAATTTGTTCCTCGATTGAATTGAGCTCCTTTTTTTCTGCATTAAATTGCTTGTCTAACGACTCGATCTCTTCTTGCATGGTGTGGATTTTGCTTATCAAACTTTGAATCGAATCTCGCATGACGCGAATTCTATCGTCGATGAGTCGGACCTCAGTGATCACAGGAGCTATAGTTTCCTGTGTTGCTTTTGCTTTTTCGAATACTTTTATCGCTTCCTTAAGCTTTGCACTCAAATTTTCAACCTGAGGCTCCAAAACTCGAATCTGAGAAGAATTTTCTTCGACAGAATCCCGATGTCCTTGAAGACGTTGACGAGAACCTGAGAGTTTTTGGTATTCAACTGCGAGTCGAAGAGCTTGATTTGCTCTTTTGAGTCTAACCTTTTTCGGAGCGAAGTTATCAATCTCGATTTGCAATTCCTCAAGACTTTGCTTCAACCCGGTTATTACTTTCTCTAACTGGTCGATTGTTTCTCGCCACTGAATCGCCTTGCCGGTTTTGTCGATTTTTGCAGTGACTTTACGGAGTTTTGCTTGTTTCGCTTGAAGTTTACGCCTGATTCTTTTTTCTTCTTTTCGCGTGAGTACATGGATATTCTCTAACTCAAATTTCAACTTTTCGAGTTTAGACCGCTCAATCGTTCTTCGCTCATGCACCGCTATTGAAATGTCGCTATAAACTTCAGTCCCTGTAATTTGCTCCAGAATCGGTGCTCGCTCTTTGGGCTTGGCATTCAGAAACGCAGCGAAATCCCCTTGCGCAAGCATCATTGAGCGAGTGAATCGGCTAAAGTCCATGCCGGTCAAATATTCAACTTTGTTTGCAACCCCAGCTATGCCTGTTACCAGAATCTCGCCGGTATCATGTTTAGAGATTTCATGCTGAGGTGCCTGGAGATTTCCGTCCGGTTTGTTGCCGGCCCGCCTTTGACTCCAGTAGCAGCGGAAGCGGTCTTCTTGGGTTTCGAACGTGACTTCAGAAAAACATTCGCCCGTTTGGCGCGACATGATCTCGTTGGTACTCTTGGTGACCTTGTTCAGACGCGGAGTGCTTCCATAAAGCGACAGACATATCGCATCGAGTATTGTGGATTTGCCGGCCCCGGTGGGACCGATGATCGCGAAGATGCCATCCGCTTCAAATGCCGGGTTTTTAAAGTCGATTGTCCATTCACCGGCCAATGAATTCAGATTCTTGAATCGTATCTGCTGTATTCGCATTTTTGCCTCCTTATACGGACATCGTGTCCTGTTCAACGATAGAAGCAAGAATCTCTTTGTGAGCATCGCGCAAATCACAGATCTGTTCGTCCGGAACTTGATGCGCCTCCAAACATTGTTTGAAAATCTCATTGGGTTCGAGTTCTGGAAGTTTTCCTTCGTTACCTAGGTCAGGTGGTTTAACGCCGATGTTGCGATTGTTTTTCACCCGAAGAATTTCAATTTTGCTGTTGTCTATCTCCTGTTCCAAATCATTGCGCAAGCTGGCGCGGACTTCAGCGCTGTCGTACACCACGTCAAGCCAGACATTTTTTCCAGCAGCCTTGAGATCTGCGATGCCCTGCGAGATGTCATTCCAATTCCCTTTTAGAAGTTTCAATTCTTGGAAAACGGGTATTTCGATTTGTGTAACCGATGGAGCGGTGCCTTCAAATTCAACCATACAGACAACTTTTTGCTGCCCGGCTTCTCCAAACCCCATTGGCAGAGGTGAGCCGCAGTAACGAATGGTTTCTTGTTGCCCGACCCGCTGTGGGATATGAAGATGACCCAGTGCAACGTAGTCGAAGCATTTTGGGAATATCCCGCCTGACACATGAGCCAGTGAACCAACGTACAGTTCACGGACACCATCACCATCTTCGACCTTCCCGCCCGCTGCGAACAAGTGTCCCATACCGACAATGGGCACATCAACATTCAATGTACGTCGTTTTTCTTCGGCGACTTGTCCGACTCGCTGGTAGTGGCGCCGAATTCCCTCAATCAAATTTTTCCCTTTATCTTTAATGCTTTCACCAGGTATTGCAGTACGAATATCCCTGTCTCTCAAATACGGCACAGCGCATACGATCGCTTCGGGCAGATTTTGTTCATCGGAAAGAACCAGCACTTCGTCTTCCGGCGTGTCTGGTGTGATGCTGCCC
This sequence comes from Acidiferrobacterales bacterium, assembly GCA_028820695.1. Taxonomy (NCBI): domain Bacteria; kingdom Pseudomonadati; phylum Pseudomonadota; class Gammaproteobacteria; order Acidiferrobacterales; species Acidiferrobacterales bacterium. The sequence goes on from JAPPIB010000049.1 coordinate 58,220, forward strand.
ACCACGTGAACATTGAGCGACTTTAGCAAGCTCTTCGGTGCATCCAGAAACGTCGGTGAATCGTGATTGCCGCCGATAATGACGATGTGGCGGCATTTCGATGCGGCCGCTTGATGCAATAAGTCGTAATAGATTTCCTGAGCTCGGTTGCTCGGCGTGGCGTTATCGAATATGTCACCCGCGACAAGCAGCACATCGATGCTGTTCTCTTTCACCGTCTCTACCAGCCAGGCAAAGAAATTCTCAAATTCTGCGAAGCGCCTTTTCCCGTATAGAGTGCGCCCAATATGCCAGTCAGAAGTATGGAGAAATTTTATGGACATATTCTTTACCTTGAATCGGGCCGCCGACCTTGAAAAACTGGCCGGCTGCCAATACACAGCGCGCACATAGTGCCGCAAATAATTTCGATTGGATATTTAGAATTCATTGTCTATTGCGTAACTTTATCCGTAATCCGTCTTGTTCTCAAACTTCCTGGCAGTCTGTGAGAGTCTGGTGCGTCACAAGATGAAAATCAGTGTTTGGTTGACACCAAAAATCGCTGAACTAACAGGTTCACCGTGCTGCATTCGTTTCAGCCAGCCAAACATGCCAGGCACCGCCTGTCTCGTAACTTGATTACCTGGCATACCCAGCAAGACTGAAATGTCACTAACCCCTGATCTGTCGAGCACCAGTATTGAGACCGCTGTCCCGTATCGCATAGTTCATATTATTTCCGTTGATCAGTCCGATAATTCTTAACAATTCCAGCAATACCGCGTCAAGCGGGAGTGGGAAAGTATAGACGGCTTCAATATTTCGGTTTTCAAGACTTTCATAAATCTGGGTTACCGCGACTTCCGACATCAGTCCCCGCAGTTTTGCCTGAAAATCGACAGATTCAAGAATACACTCCTCCCCAGATGAAGGGTGTTCAACTTGTCCATTGCCAACGTGTTCCTGTGCGTTTTCGGATCACTGTCAGCAATCCGTTTGCGGAAAACAGGTGTCAATCGACCTCTGACCGGATGAGAATCATCGAACTTTCGCTAGTCTTGCCATGAGCCTGATGTTACTGATCGGAAGCAATGCATTCCTGTGGATTGCAGAATTTGAATGACGTGCAATTGGGTGAGAGATACAAAACATTCTGTAAAATACTTCAGGGTTCTAACCAATGAGTCTTTCTGTGAACAATCGCCCTGTAAGTTCTGTCGAGTTGGCAAGTCCACCGCGTTTTGATTCGCCTCGGGACCGTTACGACTTCAACAAAATTCGCAAGAGATTACAGCGAGAAGTCGGAAACGCGATCAGGGACTTCGGCATGATCTCGGACCAGGACCGAATCATGGTCTGTCTGTCCGGCGGCAAGGATTCCTACACCCTGCTGGATATCCTGAAAGATCTTCAGCAGCGCGCACCGGTGAATTTTCAAGTTGAGGCGGTGAATCTGGATCAGAAGCAACCAGGATTTCCACCCGATGTGCTGCCTCAATATCTCGAGTCACTGAATATTCCCTATCACATCATTGAAGCGGATACGTACAGTATCGTGCGTGATGTTATTGAAGAGGGTAAGACGATGTGTGGCCTATGCTCACGTCTCCGAAGGGGAATACTCTACAATTTTGCGGATGAGCACGGATTCAACAAGATTGCGCTTGGCCATCATCGGGATGACATCGTCGAGACGTTGTTTCTGAACATGTTCCACGGTGGCAGGATCAAGGCGATGCCGCCCAAGCTGCGAAGTGACGACGGAAGGAATATCGTGATCAGACCTTTGGCCTATTGCAAGGAATCTGACATTCAGAAGTATGCCGCGAAACGACAGTTCCCGATCATCCCCTGTAACCTGTGCGGGTCGCAGGAGAAACTGGAGCGTGTGAGAATCAAGAAAATGCTCAGTGAGTGGCACAAGGAATACCCCGGTCGGGTCGAGAATATATTCCGAAGCCTGCAAAATATCTCGCCCTCACAACTGGTTGATCGGAATCTGTTTGATTTCGCATCGGTCGATTCCCTCGGGAGCCGGTCTGATGAAAAGGAGTGATATGGCAACAGTTTCGACTGCCGAGTCACCGCAGTTATACGGCGACTCAATCGCTGATTTCATCCATCGCTCACCGTCTCCTTACCATGCGTCAAGCAGTCTGGCTGATCTTCTTGAGAGTGCTGGATTCATACGCCTGTCAGAACAGGACAAGTGGAGTCTCGAATCCGGAGGTAAATACTACGTCACCAGGAACGACACCTCCCTCATCGCATTTCGTTGTGGACGGAATCCCGCTGATTCCGCAGGTATACGGGCCATCGGTGCGCATCTCGACAGCCCCTGTCTGAAACTCGCACCCGATCCGGTTCTGAAACGACATGGTTACCGACAGCTGAACGTGGAGGTCTACGGCTCGCCGCTTTTGAGGACCTGGTTTGATCGCGACCTCTCGATTGCTGGTCGTATTTTTTTCGACGATGGGGCGAGCGGAATCAGAAAGTGCCTGATTCACAAGGCCGACCCGCTCGCAGTCATACCAAGCATCGCGATTCATCTGGAACGGGATGCGAATGTCCGCCAGGAAGTCGATAGTCAAGCTCATCTGAATCCGGTTATAGCCGACGACGTCGATTCCCTAGAGGCGTTCCTTTCGGTTGGGGAAGACCTCACCGAGTCCGGATATGACAGTCAGAGATTGCTCGGTCACGACCTGAGCCTGTACGATGTGAATCCACCGGAGCGACTGGGAACGGACGGTTTGCTGATTTCCAGTGCGAGAATTGACAACCTGCTGAGTTGTCACGCAGGTGCCATTGCAATCGCCGAGGCGCAGACAGACAACTTCTGCCTGTTGGTCTGCAGCGATCACGAAGAGGTTGGAAGCATGTCTGATTCCGGGGCGGACGGACCGTTTCTGGCGTCTGTACTGCAAAGGACAGTCGGACTGGATCCGACAGTGATCGGTCGGTCACTGCTTGTATCGGCTGACGGTGCACACGGTATTCATCCGAACTATCCGCACAAGCATGATGAGCAGCACGCGCCGGCAATCGGCGGCGGACCGGTGATCAAGGTCAATGCCAACCAAAACTACGCATCGTCCGGCGAATCGATTGCCTGCATACGGAAACTGTGTGAAAGCATCAACGTTCCGCATCAGGTCTTTATCTCAAGAAACGATATCCGGTGCGGGACAACGATCGGCCCGATTGTCGCATCTGAGATTGGAATACCGACCGTGGACATCGGTGTTGCCCAGTTTGCGATGCACTCCATTCGGGAACTCGCCAGTGTCGTTGATGCGTTGGGTTTCAGGAAGTTGCTGCAAGCGGTTCTGGAATCCGAAAAAGTCAATCAAGCGCAATGGACGGGGACTTGAGCGCCACCTTACCGCGGCTTTGCATCAAGTTGACGGGCAATTTTCTTCAGTTCGATAAATCCGTCCATCAGTCGCGGTGACGGCCGGCCAAGATGTGCTTCGGAAATTCGGAATACATTCTGATTTCTGACAAAACTGGTTTCCTGCCATAGAGGATTGCGATACACCACTTTCGGTCGGTATTTGTCAAACTGCACACCGCACCAGGAGATTACGACAGCATCTGGGTTGAGATCCCTGACTTCCTCATCGGTCAGAGGCGTGCTCTTCACATCTCTTTGTGCGAGAGGGTTGATGAGCCCGGCCGCATCCATGAGATACTGTACCCAGGAATTCTTTCCCGGGGCAATGACCGGTTTGGGCCACCATTGAACGATGAGACTCGGCGCGGATTGTGCGGTCGCGTTGCCTTGGATGGTCTCACGCATATCATTGATCACATTGTCTGCGCGGGTAGGGACATCCAGCAGCTCCCCGATCGTACGAATGTTGTGATAAACGTCCTCAAGGTTCAATGGTTCAGGCGCAATAAACGGCAGTCCGGCCGATTCCAGTCCTGCAACGACCTTTTCGTGCCCTGGCACGGTCAGCGATGCCAGCACCAAGTCAGGTTTGAGGGCTGCTACTGCGTCGATATCGATATTCAGGTCAGGTCCCACCCGAGGCAGTCTCAAGACAATCTCCTCGGGATAGTCGGAGTGGTTGTCGACACCGACGATCTGGTCACCACACCCAAGAGCGCAGACGATTTCAGTATTGGAGCAGGTGAGGGAAACGAGCCGCAAGAAACTTCTCCGCTAGAGTTGGATTTGGAAGGTCCGGTCTGGAATAATAACGTAATTCCAGTTCGATACCAATAGAATAATGTGCACTGATCGCAATTACTTTCCGAAGCGGCGTAAACGCTTTCAATGGTCATGAGAAATCACTATCGAGCGGTTGTCATTGGCGGGGGCGTCGTTGGTGCCAGTGTTCTATATCATCTTGCCAAACTAGGTTGGTCCGATATCGCCCTGATCGAGCGAAAGGAGCTGACTGCAGGTTCTACCTGGCACGCTGCCGGCGGGTTTCACCCGCTGAACAACGATCTCAATATCTCAAGTCTTCAGACCTACACGATCAATCTCTACGAGGAAATTCAGCGTGAGAGTGGTCAGGATATCGGCGCGGTCAGAAGCGGCGGCATCATGCTTGCGGCAAGCGCTGCGCGCTGGGAGCATCTGAAGTATATGCGGACAATCTTTCAGACCATGGAAATTGAGCCTGAACTGATCACCCCGTCACAGATCAAGGACATGTTTCCGCTTATGGACACCTCTGATCTGCATGGCGGACTGTTGCACGAATATGAAGGACACCTTGATCCTCATAGTACCACGATGGCTTATGCCAAAGCGGCGCAGCTGCGCGGTGCCGAAATCATTGTGCGAAACCAGGTATTGGAACTGAACTATCGCCCGCAAGGCGCGTGGGATGTTATCACCGAACACGGTGCGATCGTCGCTGAACACGTCGTGAACGCCGGCGGACTATGGGCACGAAAAGTAGGAAGGATGGCCGGTGTCGATCTGCCCGTCACGCCGATGCAGCATCATTATCTTGTGACCGAAGACATACCGGAGATTGTGGCACGGGATGAGGGCCTTATATCGATACTTGATCTCGATGGATTTACCTATCTTCGACAGGAGCGCAATGGCCTGCTGATGGGGGTATATGAGTTGAATCCGAAAATCTGGAATCTTGAAGGCGCACCGTGGGACTACGGCATGGAACTCATTCCGGAGGAGATTGATCGGATCGCACCGCAACTGAGCAAGGGTTTTGCCCGCTATCCGATGCTGGAAAAAGTCGGGATCAAACGCTGGGTGAACGGTGCGTTCACCTTCACTCCGGACGGAAACCCGCTTGTCGGGCCCGTACCGGACTTGCACAACTACTGGGTCGCCTGCGGGGTCATGGCCGGCTTCAGCCAAGGCGGCGGTGTTGGCTTGTCGCTGGCACAATGGATGGTGCACGGGGAGCCGGGAGCGGATGTCTTCGGAATGGATGTCGCACGTTATGGACAATTTGCGAGCGAACCCGGATATCTGGCTGATACTGCGCGGCAGTTTTATGCCAGACGGTTTGTATTGACCTATCCGAACGAGGAACTTCCAGCAGGACGACCGCTTGTCACGTCCCCGATTTATGACAATCTCAAACAGCAAGATGCAGTTTTCGGTTGTCTGTGGGATCTCGAAGTTCCTTTATTCTTTGCTCCGGGTCAACCCGATTTTCAGGAGACGCCCACACTGAAACGGTCAAACGCCTTCGACCTGATTGGTCAGGAGGTGGCAGCAGTTCGACGTGCTGTCGGTATTGTCGACATCACAGGCTTTTCTCGCTATGAGGTCACCGGAACCGGGAGCGAGAAGTGGCTGAACAATATCCTTGCGTGCCGTCTGCCAAGTGTGGGAAGGATACGACTTGCACCGATGCTCGCGCCCAGTGGTCGTCTGATGGGTGACTTGACAGTCATGCGTCTTGGTCAAGACCGCTTCTGGCTTTTGGGTTCATACTATCTTCAGTCTTGGCACATGCGCTGGTTTCTTCATCACCTGCCAGAAAACGGCGTGAAGATCAGAAACTTGTGCCGCGAGATCAGCGGAATTTCGATCGCCGGTCCGAACTCCAGAAAGTTGCTTGAGGATTTGTTGCAAAGCAAGCTCTCGAATGCGGATTTTTCTTTTCTAAGGTGTGGAGAGTTTGAATTTGACGGAGTCAAGGCCGTAATCGGACGTATTTCGGTAACCGGGGAACTCGGCTATGAAATCAGTGTACCGGCCGAACATCAAGAGTTGCTGTATCGCAGACTGGTTGAATCAGGTGCGGATCATGACTTGAAACCGTTCGGGTTTCGCGCGATGACGAGTTTACGCTTTGAGAAAGGCTATGGTGCCTGGTCAAGGGAATTCACCTGCGCCTACACACCTGCCATGGCTGGACTGGATCGATTCGTCGACTTCGATAAACCCACCTTCATCGGGCGGCAGGCGGCGATGGATCAGCGCGAAACCAAACCCGAACAGAGGCTGGTTCTGCTGGAAGTTGACTCAACCGACGCTGACGTGACGCAGTTCGAGCCTGTTTGGGGCGAAGGTTGTCGTGTTGGATTCATTACATCTGGCTGTTACGGCCACTGGGTGAACAAGAGTCTGGGAATGGCATACATTGACATTGCGTCGCTGAATGAGACAACGCAATACTCGGTAGACGTAGTCGGAAAGCGGGTATCAGCACGAGTATTGCCGGAAGTACCGTACGATTCGTCCGGTGTTGTGTTGCGGAACTGAAAGGGCGGTCGGGTTCGATGAAAGAATATTTTGAGAAAAAGACAATTTCCTGGGCGATGTATGACTGGGCGAATTCCGCATTCGCCACTACAGTCATTGCAGGGTTTTTCCCGATATTCTTCAGGGAGTTCTGGTCAGTCGATGCCGAAAGTGTCGAGACTACATTCAGACTCGGTGTTGCGTCCTCAATTTCCAGTCTGATCATTGTCATACTTGCCCCCATTATTGGTGCGATCGCCGACCGTGCAGGTGCCAAGAAGAAATTATTGGTTGCTTTCGCGTTCGTCGGAATTCTTTCCACCTTTTGCCTGTATCTGGTCAGTTATGGATATTGGCAGCTTGCGATCGTGCTCTATGTAGTCGGTTCGCTTGGCTTTTCCGGGGCGAACGTGTTGTACGATGCCCTGTTGCTTGAAGTCGCTTCGGGTAACGACAGAATCCATTCGGTGTCGGGGTTCGGATTTGCACTTGGTTATCTCGGCGGTGGAATTCTATTCGCCATCAACGTATTCATGGTGCTTAAGCCGGAATTTTTCGGTCTCGCGGACGCCGGTGAAGCTGTGCGTTACAGCTTTGTCAGCGTCGCGGTCTGGTGGGCGATATTTTCCATTCCTCTCATTGTATTCGTTAAGGAAACTCCGTCAAAACAGTCACAAGGTGCGTTGAATTCGGTTTCAGTCGGCCTGCGACAGCTGAGAGACACTGTTCGGGATATTCGCACCAAGCGTACCATTGTGATTTTTCTTTTTGCCTACTGGTTTTACATTGATGGTGTCGATACGGTGTTCAGAATGTCGGTTGACTATGGATTGTCGATCGGACTAGATGCCAATGATCTGATCTCAGCGTTGCTGATGGTTCAATTTGTTGGGTTTCCCGCCGCCATCATATTCGGCAAACTGGGCCAGCGAGTCGGTCCGCGAACCGGTATCTATATCGGCATACTGGTCTATGTGGTTGCGACAATCTGGGCGTATTTCATCCAGAGCGGTGCGGAGTTTTTCGTGCTCGCGGCGATGATCGGAATGGTGCAGGGCGGAATTCAGGCGTTGAGCCGGTCACTATACGGACAGATGATTCCACCCGAGAGAGCTGGAGAATATTACGGATTCTATAACATGATCAGCAAATCTGCTGCGGTGATCGGGCCGTTTCTGGTGGGCTGGACCGCGGCAATGTTCGGGGCCAGAAACTCGATTCTTTCGGTGATCGTGCTTTTTGGCTTGGGCGCAATACTGTTGTATTACGTCAAGTCCCCACAAAGCGCCTCAGAATAGAATTTGCGCCGAATTCAAGTCCGGCCGGATGAAGTGTGTCACTCGCAATCCGGTTCTTCGTCGTCGGCCGCAGCAAGATCGGGGTCGGTGAGTTGAATTACAGTAGATTGTCCACTGCTTGCGTTTGCAAGTTCTGTAACCTCGTCGTTCGCGTTTTCGATAGTGCTGGCTGTTTCCTGGGCTGCGGAAACGGAAACCAGTAACGCAGACGCAAACAACGATAGGACCAATGAGTTGATCAATCTGAACATCATCAAGTCTATTCGCCTCCGTACGAATATGTTCCAATACAATAATACACCAAGTTTTGATGCTGAACCGCAGTGTTCTCACAACCATATAGACTCTGACTTCCAGTTTACAAGGTAAAACCAGGACGAAATTGCCAAAGCAAAGAAAGTCAAGACGCAGGCTGCCGACTGGTGCTGGTCAAAAAGTCGAGCAGCAGCCCCGACGGCGGGTCAGCAATAGATTTCCGCCAATCTGCGCGCTGTCGGAAGACGAAATCGAATTCATCCACGAATCCTCGCTGAAGGTGCTGGAACAGGTTGGAGTGGAAGTGATGTCTGCGGAGGGTCGCGAGTTGCTGTTGCGCGGGGGCGCGACACGAGGAAAGGCGGACGATCTGATCCTGATCGACAGGGGCCTGGTAGAGTCGTGCCTGAAGACCACACGCAGCAGTTTCAAGCTGCACGCCAGAAATCCCGACAATACGATTGAGTTCGGGACCGATCAAATCTGTTTCGCTCCGGTCGGCAGCGCACCTCACTCATCGGACCTGGACCGCGGGCGGCGGGCCGGAAATCACCGTGACTACCGTGATTTTGTGCGCCTCTCCCAGCAGCTGAATATCATTCATCTTGTCAGCGGCTATCCGGTTGAGCCGACTGACATTCATCCTTCGATTCGCCACATTGAGTGTCTGACTGATTTTGCGGTGATGACGGACAAGGTATTTCATGCTTATTCACTCGGCCGGCAAAGAAACCTGGATGCCTTCGAAATCGTCAAGATTGCCCGTGGGGTGGACGACGAGCAGCTCTGTCAGGAACCGAGTCTGCATACCATCATCAACTCAAATTCACCTTTGCGTCTGGACGCGAACATGGTCACTGGCATCATCGAGATGTCGCTGCGCAATCAAGTCGTTGTACTCACCCCGTTCACGTTGTCCGGTGCAATGGCGCCGGTGACGTTGTGTGGTGCCCTGACTCAGCAGAACGCGGAGGTTCTTTCAGGACTGGTCATTTCGCAACTGACAAAACCGGGCGCACCTTTTGTTTATGGCGGATTTACATCAAATGTGGACATGCGCTCCGGCGCGCCTGCATTCGGAACACCTGAGTACATGAAAGCGGCGTTGGCAAGCGGTCAATTAGCCCGACGCTATCAGCTGCCGTTTCGCTCTTCAAACACCAATGCGGCGAACTCGGTTGATGCACAATCAGCTTACGAATCGGTTTTCTCACTCTGGGGTGCCATCAACGGCCACGCTCACCTAATACTCCATTCAGCGGGCTGGATGGAGGGTGGACTCACCGCTTCATTCGAAAAGTTCGTACTTGACGCTGAGCTGCTGCAGATGATCTCGGAGTATCTTTTACCAATACCGATCAACGAAGCGGAAGTCGGTATCGATGCGATGGTTCAGGCCGGCCACGGTGGACATTTTTTCGGGACTGATCACACGCAGGAGCGTTATCGTGACGCGTTTCACACGCCGATGATTTCGGATTGGAGGAACTTTGAAACCTGGAGTGAAGCTGGGTCGCCACAGGCGGTGGAGCACGCGAATTCTTTGTACAAGGCTTTGCTTGCGCAATACGAGGAACCGCCGATTGATCCGGCAATACGGGAACAACTGGAAGATTTTCGGAAACGGAGAATTGAGGAAGGCGGTGTCAAGACCGACTTCTGAAAGGTCATCGCTTCAGTTGTTGGTTCTGCGGTCGGTCATTCCGGCAAGCCTTTGGCAAATTCCGTTCGAATGAGTTGTTTGCCCATGTTTTCTGAATGCAGAAGTTTGAGAAAGGCAGCGGGCATGTTTTGTATCCCATCCATGAAGTCAGTTTTGAACCTGAGTTTGCCATTACTTGCCAAATCGGCAAGTTCCCTGCGTGCTGTATCGTAGTGGGAGAGGTGATCAAACACCAAAAACCCGCTCACTTTCGCACGACTGACGAGAATCTGCCGCAAAAATCTCTCACCCATGTCGGGTGCATCGAACTTGTCTGCCAGACTGATTGTGCCGCAAACTATGATTCTTGCGCCTAAAGCGAGATTTTTCATGGCGGCGTCATGAATTGGCCCTGCCGTATTGTCAAAGAAGATGTCGATACCGTCGGGACAGGCTGCTGCAATTTCTTCTGTCAGATTGGTTGCTGAGCGATAGTTCACACCCGCGTCGTATCCGAGCTTTCGACACCAATCGAGTTTGGAGTCTGCACTCGCAACCGCGACTGCCCGACAGCCAGCTGCTTTCGCCAGTTGCCCCGCGACTTGCCCGACCGCACCGGATGCAGCTGAAATCAGGACGGTGTCGCCCTTGACCGGGTTGCCCACATTTCTCAGCGCGCACCAGGCAGTGATGCCGGGCATCCCGATATAACTGAGCCAGGCATGTGGCGGGCCGACATCCGGGTCGACGCGGGTTGCCGTCTCGGGGTCCAGGATCGAATATTCCTGCCAACCGAAGTTGAAGGATTCGATGAGGTCGCCAGTATTCCATTGTGGGTGTTTGGACTCGATGACTTCGGCAACGGCACCGCCGATCATCACGTCGCCGAGTTCGACGCCTTTCGCGTATCCGCGCTTGGAACTGATCCGACCGCGCATGTAGGGATCAACAGACAGATACAGTGCACGTGCGAGAACCTGACCGTCATCGGGAGTTGTGATTGCAGATGTTTCAAGCCGCCAGTTGCTGACATCCGGCATGCCCTCGGGATACGAGGCGAGCACCCAGCTATGATTGGTACCGATCACAGACGTTCAATCTCCTCAAAATTCTTATGATGATGTACAGGTCAAGCATTATCCGACATGTGAGGTGTAAGTTGTGACTATTGACACCTCGCAATGCGGTCTCGAAAGCCTGAATTGTATAGTGCTGGCGTCAGCTGGAGTTGAGGTAGCGATCGGGACTGCGATCATGCACACTGCGTTGACCTCACCCAACTGACAGTTTTTCGCGAAATCCAGCCCCAGCCCACCGAAGCCTTGGCACTGTGCAGTGACAACCCAGCCCTGCATGACTCCACCGTCGCTTGCCCAATATTCCGAAACTGTACCCAACCCAATGAATTTCGTTAAAATTGCACACGTTCAATGTATCGGGCCAACTACGAGTTGATAGGATGAATTACGTAATTTCTGATTTTGGTCGCGCTGAGGCAGCAGTTAAAAATTCCCAGTTTCGCTTCCCAGTCCGACGGATCTATCTGGTCGGCAGAAACTATGCCGAACACGCGCGGGAAATGGGACATGACCCGAATCGGGAAGAACCCTTTTTCTTCCAGAAGCCATCTGACGCAGTATTGCCTTCGGGAAGTGACTTTCCCTATCCCCCGGGGTCGAGCAATGTTCACCACGAAATCGAGTTGGTTGTCGCACTTCAATCCGGTGCCAGCGACATCAATCCCGAAGCCGCATTGGACCACGTCTACGGATACGCAGTCGGAATCGACATTACGCGGCGTGACCTGCAACAGAATATGAAAAAGATGGGTCGGCCGTGGGAAGCTGGCAAGTCATTTGATAAATCGGCGCCGATCAGCGAAATCGTCCCGGCGACCGAATGTGGACACCCGCAGTCCGGACGCATCTGGCTCAAGGTCGACAGCGAATTGCGCCAGCAAGGCGATCTCAATCAGCTGATCTGGTCAATTCCCGAAATCATCAGCAAATTGTCCGAGATGTTTGAGCTGTCGGCAGGCGACATAATTTTTACCGGAACGCCGGCGGGTGTTGGACCGATTGCCAGAGGAGACAGGCTGACCGGCGGTGTGGACGGCGTCTGCGACATAGATATCACAGTTGTATAGTCGGTTGTCCGGCAACGCCGCGGTCTCCATTACCGAAACGATTCCAAGCTCTTGCAGCAAGTCGTAGACGAGTTGCTGTCAGACATTTCCAACTCCAGCCCAGGCATGCAGATTATGTGTCTGCATCCCCCGCAGTCTGAGAGCCGAAAACACGGAAAATCATAATTATTGCGGCGTTATCAGAAAGTCCAACTACAAGGATTTGGTTCAATTTGTAGTCTTTGTGGTATAAATTTTGTTCATAATGGTCAGATTGACTTTGATTAGTTCTAACGTTTAGCGACTGGTTGCGCCATCAATGCTCAATTCAGGCTAAATAATTTGATGAAGTTAGACGGAGGTATCCAATTAATGAAAATTCATGAACTTAAACGGGCTTTTGAGCTCGGTAAAATCAGCAGAAGGGAGTTTCTGCAACGCACTGCAGCAATAGGTGCAGTCATCGCGGCACCTACAAGTCTGGTGTCCGCGACCGCGCACGGTATGCAAAAGCATGGCGGCGTGCTCCGACTGGGAATGGGCGGTGGATCCACCACGAATACACTTGACCCCGGGACCCATCCGGATTCAGTACCCATCAATCTGGAGCACCAGCTTCGCAACTATCTGATCGAGATTTCACCAACAGGCGAACTGATTGGGGAACTAGCGGAAAGTTGGGAAACCAAACCCGGTGCGGTGGAATGGATTATGGAACTTCGCAAAGATGTTGAGTTTCATAACGGCAAGACGATGACATCCGCCGATGTGATCCATTCGATCCAGCATCACATTCGCGAGGACTCCACCTCTGCGGTGGCCGGACAGATGGGCCAGATCGCTGAGATGAAAGCGGACGGCGATAATGTTGTGAGAATCACGCTGAAGAGCGGAAATGCTGACTTCGCATGGTTGCTGACCGACTATCACGTGTCTATCTTTCCGACAGAAGGCTGGGAATCCGGTGTAGGGACCGGCCCATTCAAATTGGTTTCGTACGAACCAGGTGTGCGATCGGTAGTCGAGCGTTTTCCCAACTACTTCAAGGAAGGACTTCCTTACTTCGACGGAGTCGAGATCACAGTGATTTCTGATGCCGCTGCACGGGACAACGCGCTCAAGACCGGTCAGGTGGATGCAACGAATCGTGTGAGTCAGCGAACAGCCAATCTGCTTGACCGCGCACAAGGCGTAAGCGTTCACAAGATTGTTGGAACCAAGCACTATACGGTTCCAATGCTGACCAACACGCCACCGTTTGATAACGTCAAGGTGCGTCAGGCACTTCGTCTCGCGGTTGATCGTGAAGCATTGCTGAAAACAATACTTGGTGGCCACGGCGAAGTCGGCAATGATCTCCCGATTGGTCGCAATCAGGAGTTTTACAACACTGAACTTCCCCAGCGCGAGTATGACCCCGACCAGGCAGCGTTCCTGCTCAAGGAAGCTGGCATGGAAGGGCTTGCTATTGAACTGTCAGCAGCCGATACCGCGTTTGATGGTGCAGTCGATGCTGCGGTTCTTTATGCGGAGCATGCAAAAGCTGCCGGTATCAACATCAACGTGATCCGCGAGTCGAATGACGGATATTGGTCCAATGTCTGGCAGCAGAAACCCTGGTGCATGTGCTATTGGTCAGGACGTCCAACCCAGGACTGGATGTGGACAATTGCGTATGAGTCTGGTGGTGCCTGGAACGACAACCACTGGGAAAATGCATCATTTCAGCAATTGCTCAAGGATGCCCGGGTAGAGGTTGATCCGGCCAAGCGCAAGGATATGTATTGGGAAATGCAACGTCTGCACTGGGAAGAGGGAGGCACGGTTGTACCGTTGTTTGCCGCTGACCTGATGGGCGTATCTGACAAGATTGTGTTACCCGAGAACATCGCGGTCAACTGGGAACTTGACGGTCACCGGTGTACCGAGCGTTGGAGCTTTTCGTAAACATAGCTAAAGGCATTAGTCCGATTGAGTCAGTACGGTAGCGCGAATCCATGGGGCTCACGAGGCTTATCGCGAAACGTATTGCTTTCGGACTGATCACCTTAATTGTAATTACGCTACTGATATCTCTTGCTCTGGAGGCGTTGCCCGGTGATTTTGCCGAGCAACGCCTTGGGCAGACAGCCACACCCGAAACCATCGCTGCAATCAGGGCGCAGCTGGGTCTCAACGAGCCCATCTTGGTCCGATACTGGCAATGGCTGAGCAAATTTCTGCAAGGCGACATGGGAGTCTCACTCTCAAACTCCCGTCCCGTCTCGGAGTTGCTTGCCACCAGACTCGGCAACACATTGTTTCTGGCGAGTTCGGCAGCCATCGTCGCAGTTCCTTTGGCTCTGTTTCTGGGAATTCTTGCGGCTCTTTATCGGGAATCCCTGCTCGACAAGATGATTTCAACATCGACCTTGGCAGCAATATCCCTTCCGGAATTCTTTGTCGGTTACATCCTGGTTGCTCTCTTTGCCGTCAACTGGCAATTCTTTCCCGCAATATCCAGCATATCGGATAGTATGACGCTGGGTGAGAAGATTTATGCGTCACTGCTGCCAATAGCAACACTGACCCTCGTGATTGTGGCGCACATGATGCGCATGACGAGAGCTGCGATTATCAATCTCATGCAGAGCCCATTTATCGAAATGGCGACATTGAAGGGGTTGAAGCGCAGTCGGATCATTGTGCACCACGCACTGCCGAATGCGCTGTCACCGATTATCAATGTGATTGTGCTCAACCTGGCCTATCTCGTTGTAGGTGTGGTGGTCGTCGAGGTTGTGTTCATCTACCCGGGGTTGGGCTTGCTGATGATCGATTCCGTCACGTCCAGGGATCTGCCAATCGTACAAGCCTGTATTCTGATCTTTGGCGCAACCTACATTTCGCTGAACATGCTAGCCGATATTCTGTCCATCATCAGCAATCCGAGATTGCGCCACCCTCGCTGAGGATCTGGTATGCGGTTTTGGATTTCGCTGAAAAGGGCAGGCTTGCCGGCGCACATCGGAATCGTTGTAATTTCGCTGTATGCCTTCGCTGCGCTGTTCGCGCCCTGGCTGGCGCCTTATGGTGAAAGTGAGGTTGTCGACGCTGTGCCATGGGCGACACCCGAAGAGAGTGGAACCCTGCTCGGTCTGGACCAGCTCGGACGCGACCTCTACACCCGGGTTCTTTACGGAGCCAGAAATACCATCGCCCTGGCGATGGGCATTACCATTTTGGCATTTTTCATGGGAATGACTGCTGGTTTTTTTGCCGCGGTCGTCGGCCGTTGGGTGGATCTTCTGCTCAGCCGGATCGTGGACATCATCATGGCGTTTCCGACCCTGTTTTTCGCGTTGATCGCATTGTCGATATTCGGCACCTCCATTCCGGTATTGGTATTCGTCATCGCCACTTTGGACTCGACTCGTGTCTATCGGATTGCACGCGCACTGGCTATGGATGTCAACGTGATGGAATACGTTGAGGTCGCCCGTCTTCGCGGAGAAGGACTGTTGTGGATCATGCGCCGCGAGATTCTTCCGAATACACTGACACCGCTGCTGGCGGAATTCGGTCTTCGGTTCTGCTTCGTTTTTCTGTTTATCAGTTCCTTGAGTTTTCTCGGAATCGGGATTCAGCCGCCTTCAGCGGATTGGGGAGCCATGGTGCGTGAGAACGGCGTTGCGATCACCTACGGTATATTCACACCGCTGGTGCCCGCCGCAGCGATCGCGGTACTTACGATTGCCGTCAATCTAGTCGTTGACTGGTTTCTCAGAAAAACCGCCGGTCTGCGTGAAGAATATTGATCGTATATCGCCTTGGTTACCAAGCCGGATGACTCGAACATGAGTGAACCAATCCTGACAATCAGAAATCTTCAGATCGAGGGATTTGCCGATGAGCAGTGGAAACCGATTGTCAACGGCATAGATCTTGACCTGAATCGGGGGGAGGTTTTGGGCCTGATCGGTGAGTCAGGCGCAGGCAAGTCCACGATTGGCATCGCGGCCATGGGCTATTGCAGACCAGGTTGTCGGATGGTCGGCGGTACGATTGATTTTGACGGCATTCAGATTCATGAATTGAAAAGTGAACAGATCCGGCAAGTGCGAGGCGTTCGGATTTCCTATGTTGCGCAAAGTGCCGCAGCATCGTTCAACCCGGCACATCGACTGATTGATCAGTATGCTGAGACACCGGTACAGCATGGCGTCCTCAAGTTTCAGCAAGCAGCGAACAATGCCCGTGCGATGTATGCCACATTGGAACTTCCCGACCCGGATAACATTGGCAAGCGATATCCCCATCAGGTATCAGGCGGTCAATTGCAACGGGCCATGGTGGCGATGGCGATGTCCTGCGAACCTGACCTGATCATTTTTGACGAGCCGACAACTGCCTTGGACGTGACAACGCAGATTGAGGTACTGGCAGCCATCAAGGACGTCGTGCGAAGATTCAATACCGCGGCAATCTATATTACGCATGATCTCGCGGTGGTCGTGCAACTGGCCGACCGAATCATGGTTCTTCGCTATGGAGACCTCGTGGAGGAGTCCGAAACACACGAGATTCTGAAAAATCCCAAAGAACGTTACACCAGGGACCTGCTTGCAGTACGGACGTTCAAGAAAAATCCAGAGGATCTTGAGAAAGACGACGTGCCACTGATCGAGATCAATGATCTGCATGCTTCGTATGGTTTGGGAGACAAGGTTTTGGAGGACATCAATCTGACCGTCGAGAAAGGCCGTACGGTTGCGATTGTCGGCGAGTCCGGAAGCGGCAAGAGTACCCTTGCGAGAGCCATGACGGGGTTGCTGCCACCGTTGCAGGGAACCGTGAAGTATTCCGGTATCGAATTGCCGAAGTCGTACAAGGAGCGTACAAAAGATCAATTGCGCCAGATGCAGATGATCTACCAGATGCCGGATGTCGCATTGAACCCGCGTCAGAAACTTCGAGAGGTCATCGGTCGTCCGCTCGGATTTTATTTTGGAATCGACGGGGCGGAGCGAGACCGCCGTGTGAAAGAGTTGCTGGAGATGATTGAATTGCCCACCAACTACATTGATCGATTCACTCCGGAACTTTCCGGTGGACAAAAGCAGCGCGTCTGTATCGCAAGAGCGCTCGCAGCGCAGCCCGTTGTGATCATTTGTGATGAGGTGACATCCGCGCTGGACCAGCTGGTGGCGGAAGAGATTCTGAAACTGCTGGATCAACTGCAAAAAGAACTGAATATGACCTATCTGTTCATTACGCACGATTTGGCAACAGTAAAGGCAATTGCCGATGAGATCGTTGTCATGCTTCAGGGACGAATCGTGGAATCAGGTCTCAAGGACGAAGTGCTCACCCCACCGCATCACGAATATACGGAACTGCTGCTTAGTTCTGTACCTGAAATGAACCCCCATTGGCTCGATCGATTGTTGGAGTCTCGCGCCGCGGCGATGAGTTGACCCGCAGATCTGTGCGCGTCGCTTCTGAGCGGAACGATCAGTGTGACAGGATCTGGCTCAGGAACAATTTGGTCCTGTCGTTTTGAGGATTGTCGAAGAATTCATCGGGGTTGTTCTGCTCAATGATTTCCCCATCATCCATGAAAATAACACGATTGGCGACAGTTTTTGCAAATCCCATCTCGTGCGTGACCACCAGCATGGTCATACCACTTTGTGCGAGCTGAATCATGACGTCGAGAACTTCCTTGATCATTTCCGGATCAAGTGCGGAGGTGGGCTCGTCAAACAGCATAATCCTCGGATTCATGCAAAGACTTCGCGCAATTGCAACCCGTTGCTGCTGCCCGCCGGATAACTGACCGGGAAATTTCGAGGCCTGTTCGGGAATTCTCACCCGCTCAAGATACTTCATCGCAATTTCTTCGGCTTCGTCTTTGGGTAACTTCCGAACCCAGATTGGGGCCAGCGTACAGTTCTCCAGTACCGTGAGGTGAGGGAAAAGATTGAACTGCTGAAACACCATTCCAACTTCCCGCCTGATCTCCGCAATGTTCTTCAAGTTGTCCGTAAGTAAAATCCCATCGACTGAGATGTCGCCGCGTTGATGTTCCTCAAGACGGTTGATACAGCGGATCAATGTTGATTTGCCGGAACCGGAGGGTCCGCAGATCACAATACGCTCACCGCGCTCGACCGTCAGGTTGATGTCCTTGAGAACATGGAACTTACCGAACCACTTGTTCATGTCAGTGATTTCAATTGCAATCGAATTGTCTCTGTCGTTGTTCATCTGAATAATCCTCTATTTATCTTTGTGGCCGGTATCCAACTTACGTTCCAAATATAACGAATAACGAGACATGGCAAAACATGAGACGAAAAAGCCAAGTGCGATAAACATGTAGAGTTCTGTGGACAGCCCCTGCCACTTCGAATCAGCGAGAGTTGCACCGCTGATCCCGAGAGGGTCAAGGAGGCCGACGATTACCACAAGTGTGGTGTCTTTATAAAGACCAATGAAAGTATTGACGATTCCTGGAATCGATATCTTCAGAGCCTGTGGGAGTATGATCAGCCGCATGCAGTTCGCATATTTGAGCCCCAGTGCGTCCGCTGCCTCAAACTGTCCGCGCGGGATTGCAGCCAGCCCACCTCTGATCACCTCTGCGATATAAGCGGCAGCAAACAGTATCACCATAATGATGACTCGCAGCAGCAGATCAAAATACGTACCCGGCGGCATGAAATAATTCAGCAGCGTCGATGCGACGAACAGCAATGTAATCAGTGGCACGCCCCGGAAAAATTCGATGTAACAGATACTGAGCAGACGGACAAGTGGCATGGACGACTGCCTGCCTAGAGACAATGCGATTCCGAGCGGCAGCGAAATCGCGATTCCGGTTACACCGATCAGAACTGTCAGCAGGAACCCGCCAAACTTGGAAGACTCGACGCTTTCCAATCCGAGCCCGCCCCACAACATGAAAAAGGCAAACACCGGAAAAAACAGGGAGAACCAGAGCAGATATTTCCGTCCTCTGACCTGATCATAGAGCAGAGGAAGCAAGGCGACAAACAGCAGTATGAAAGTCACATTGACACGCCAGCGCAGATGCACCGGATAAAATCCATACAAGAGCTGCTCAAATCTTGCCGCGATAACCGACCAGCACGCGCCCGTGGCGATTGCACGGCATTCGTTTCGATGCGTGACGTCGCTGGAAAAGACCGCATCAAAAATGACCCAATTCGCAAGTGGCGGGACCAACTTGTACAGAATATAGATTGAAACAACGGTCAGCAACACGTCGGTGGGGCTGGATAACATGTTCTGGCGTATCCACCCGGTGACACCGACCTGCATTTTTGGCGGCGGCAGTTCCTGGCGCATACCGTCTTTGTGAGCTTGCTTGTCCATCAGGTCAACGTTCCACCAGCGAAATTCGCTTGTTGTACCAGTTCATGAATCCTGAGATGGACAAGGAGATGCACAGGTACAGGGCAAGGACGATTGACATGCATTCCAGTGCCCGTCCGGTCTGGTTGAGTGAGATTCCACCGATTGTTGCAACGATATCCATGTACCCTACAGCAATCGCCAGCGATGAATTCTTGGTCAGGTTGAGATATTGACTGATCATAGGTGGCACGATCACCCGCAGTGCCTGTGGCAGAATGACCAGCCTCATCGCCAGGTTCGATTTCAGTCCCAAGGCATAAGCCGCTTCAGATTGCCCGTGACTGACAGCAAGGATGCCAGCCCTGACGATTTCCGCGATGAAGGCGCCGGTATACACACCAAGTGCGACCAGCAATGCGATAAATTCCGGACTGAGTACCAATCCGCCCTGAAAATTGAAACCCTTGAAAACAGGGTATTCAAGCTCAGCCGGGGCGCCCAGCAACCAGAACACCAGTAGTGGAACTGTCACGATCAGGCCAAAATTCACCCAGTAAACCGGATACTGCTGACCGGTCAGCTCCTGTTTCTGCTTTGCGAACCGATAGAAGACATATGAGCCTGCAAGCGCGACAAGCAAGGCTATGAACACACCCCAGAAAGCCGGCTCCAGCAAGGGTTTGGGCATGTAGATGCCGCGATTGGTCAGAAATGCGAAATCGTACGCGGTGATTGCCTGTTTCGGATGCGGCATGTTATGCACGATCATGCCGTGCCACAAAAGAATCCATAGAAGAATCGGAACGTTCCTGCTGAACTCGACGAACACATACGCGATCCGGTTGACCAGAAAGTTCGAAGACAGCCGGGAGACGCCCGCAACAAAACCGATCAGGGTTGCGAGCACAATTCCGAAAAATGCCACCAACCCGGTATTGATGATACCGACTACGGTAGCCCTGAGATGGGTGCTGCGGGAATCGTAATCAATCAGATGCTGATTGATATCGTAGTTGGATGGTGAGAATAGAAAATTGTAGCTGGCTTCCCTGCCAAGCAGCTCAAGATTATTCAGTGTGTTACGAATAAAGAATCCGAGCAGTGAGAGTACGACGATGACAACGATGATCTGGATGATTGTCTGGCGGGATTTCTTGTCGGTCCAAATATTCTGCATCGTGGACTTGGCGCGTCTCCCTACCGTCGGTGACTAATTATGACGTCGAGTGAAACGTAAACGGCGCGTGCAAGGTGCACGCGCCGTCAGTTTGATTGGAATTACCGATATGGCGGAGCGTAAATCAATCCACCGTCTGTCCAGAGCGCATTGACGCCTCTTTCCAGTCCGATATCGGTGTTTACGCCAAGATATTTCTCGAAAATCTCACCGTAGTTGCCCACAGCTGCAATGACGTTCACCACCCAGTCGGCACTTAATCCGAGCATGGCTCCATATTCGCCTTCGGTACCGAACATTCTGTTCAGTTCAGCATCCTTCTGCTGTTCGGCGGCCATCGCGCGCACGTTTTCAGAAGTAACGCCTTTCTCTTCGGCGATAATCAGCACGTTCAAAGCCCAGCGAACTATGTCGCCCCACTCATCATCACCGTGACGCACTGCTGGCCCCAGCGGCTCTTTTGAGATGATTTCCGGCAACACAACGTGGTTTTCCGGATCGTCAAGACTTGCACGTGTGGCAGCAAGACCGGATCGGTCCGTTGTGTACACATCGCATCGTCCTGCGAGATAGTTCTGACGAGCTTCCGCATTGGTCTCGATGGGAACGGGCTCATAATTCATGCCGTTGCTGCGGAAAAAATCAGCAAGGTTCAACTCTGTGGTTGTACCTGTCTGGATACATACCGAAGCGCCTTCAAGCTCGGTGGCGCTGCTCACTCCGAGTGAGGCCGGAACAATGAAGCCCTGACCATCGTAGTAGTTCACACCAAGGAACGTCAACTTGAGATCGACATCACGACTGTAAGTCCAGGTCGTGTTTCTCGACAGCATGTCAACTTCACCGGCTTTCAGCGCCTCAAAACGAGTCTTTCCGGTCAGGTTGGTGTATTTGACCTTGGATGCATCACCGAATACGGCAGCAGCCACTGCCTCGCAAAGCGCAACGTCAAATCCTTTCCAGTTGCCTGCATCATCTGTAAATGCGAAACCGGCCAACCCGGTATTGATACCGCATTGCAGATGTCCTTTGGCTCGAACGTCGTCAAGTGTACCTGCCTGACTTATTCCAGTGGTCGCAAGACCAACCAGGGCCAAGGCTAATGACAATCGTTTGATTAGTTTCATAATCACTCCCTAATTTGAATTGAAGTAAAGATGGTTAATGATAACAGTTAATCCGCACGAATTATAGTGCAAAATTGGTATTTCGGATCCGAGCGAACACAGATTCCGCTCGCCAACGGGTCAAGGGTTGGCGCATCGAAGGGACTGACCGGCGTATCTCCGAAACATCAGCCGAATACATAGATTGGACTTGACCAGGCGACATGGCCGTCTTCCAGCGTTATTCTGACATAGAGCGCATTGTCCCGGTCATTGTGCAGCCTGATCCGCCGTTCGAGTCTTTCCGAGTTGTTGGGATTGACATCAGGCAGTCGGAACACACGAATCCGACGATCGATTCCACCATTGGCAAATATCAGTTCATCGCGTCCGATTTGCGCGACTGCAATGGATTCGTTGACCAGCTGTGTGTCAATTTCAAGCTGTCCGATGCGGCCGTTTTTCAGCACTGCGTCAAAACCCCCGAAACCGCCGGTCGTCAGAGCTGTCCACTCCACCCGCGAAGGTCCCGTCTGTTCGAACTTCTTGTCGAGATTGTAACGGTTGATGGGAGTCAGCGATTCGAACTCATTTCCGATCAGTTCAGCGAATCCATCCCATACGGTCTCCCGCCCGCGCCCGCGGTATTCAGAACCTTCCCATAAAATCCGTATCCTGCGTCCAAGCTCTTCTTCGCTGTAGGGTCTGTACACCTCAAGCGTTTGAGTTCCGTTTCGAATGTCGATTCGCTCAATCGGGGACGCGGCACGAACGTCAACCCGAAAATCCACTTCATCGACACCCGATCTGACAATGTCGCCCATGATCGCAGTTTTGGTTTTTGCGGTGCAGACCCCGCCCATATCCGGATTATCGGCATACAGGTCTGCTTCACAATCGAAATCGACATTGGTTTGGAGGAAAATCCTGTTCCCGGTGGTTCCGTAATGATGTCGTCTTCTCAGGGCATCCATGATTCCGGAACGGGTGAGCTCACTTGCGAGTACGCAGGTGAGGCCGCCGAAGGCGCCGAATTTGGTCGCTCCGGGGTGTGATGCACCGGGTCTGCCTTTATGTCCATCGGAGTTTGAGACGATTCCGACCCGGTATCCCTGTTCCAGCGCATCTTCGATCAGCCACTCAAAGGTTCCCCAGGCGGAATGAACCTCGACCGACCTCTCGATTCTGCGATCATGCGCCATCTTGATGTCAGCGTAACGTCCTCCAATGTGCGCGAATACCACGCAATCCTCATCTTTGAGCGCTTCAAACAGCTCGCTGGCGCTGTTCGCGTCGGAATCAATATCGGAAAGATCGCTGACCAATGCATGGGACGATCGATGTATCGGGCGGCCTTCATTCATAAGCAGTACATTGCGGTCCCCGCCAAGTCCGGTGTTACCGGACCACTCCCAGCCTGGAAAGGTGACGAAATGATTGTCGACATTGAATTCTTCTGACAGTTCGTTCAAATGCTCCCAGAACGGGGTGGTGATCTGAAAGTCATTGCCCTGATGGACACAGATGTCGAGGAATGCACGGTCACGGGCGAATTCATAGAACTCCCTTGCCGAATTTGTACCGATCGTCTCTTCGGATTGTCCGTGAAGGTCACCCCAGTAGGGTAACAGTCCCTCTTCATGCGAGAACTGACACGGATTGGAGCGGCCGACCAAATTGCCATGGCCGTCAAGCAGGTCGATCGTCAGCACGCCCGCTTCGAGCGCCTTGAGATTCGAGATGACTTGTGAGAACTCACCCGGCCTGAGGCTGATGGATGGTTCCAACCCGTCAACGTCCAGACTCTCCCTGAGGTGGAGTTCCTCATCACAGAGGTTTGAGGGATTGCCCCAACGGTCCACGCCCTTGATGCAAAGCCGAAACGGTTGTGACAGATGTCTTGCAGTCGGTAACACAGCCGAATATTGAACCGGTGGCCCAGGCACAATGGCAATTTCAGGTTGTCGGGGCAGTTCCACATAGTCGTAGGTCGCAATGGCATCCACCAGAACGCGAAATTCAAAGGTGCTCTCACAGAATGTCTGCATCCGGATTCCGGGACTGCCATGTCTGCGGTCGCCGAATCGGACCGTGATTTGGTCACCCTCCCTGAGAAATCCCCGCACCACCTTGATGTACAGAGTCTTGTCCCACGGCCGGATATTCCGTTTCGGATCATACTCGACATGCAGGACCGCACCGTTCGACGCCTCAACTGTTGTGTAGTTCGCAGCTTGGGGAAATTCGAACTGGGGGCGCCCCATATCGGACGCAAACCGATGCACCACCTTGATGGAACCGGTATCGTCGATCCCGAAATATCCTGCTGTGTAGGTGAGCGTGAGTTCCTGATAGGACCCCGCCTCAAAGCTGCCGTCCGGCGAGATTGTCGCACTGCCCATTTTTTCAGGCAGATAGGTTGAGTGCGGCATCAGAATTCCCGCGGCAACGGTGAACTGTCAGAGCGGATTGCGCTTTGCTATTGCTCCCGGCGCATGCTGGTCAGCACGGTAGGATGAGCGCACCATCGGGCCGGACGCGACATGGGAAAATCCCAACTTCTCACCGATGAGTCTATATTGCTCAAACTCCTCAAGCGGTACATAGCGGTCTACAGGCAGGTGATGCCTGCTTGGTTGAAGGTATTGACCGATCGTCAATATATCGATGGATCTGGCGCGCATGTCCGTCATGACTTCCTCCACCTCTTGTGTGGTTTCCCCGACACCGACCATCAGACCGGACTTGGTCTCGATCTCGGGATGCTGCTGTGAGAATCGTTCCAGCAGATCCAGCGAGTGGTGGTAGTCGGCACCCGGTCGGACCTTCTTATACAGACGAGGGACAGTTTCGATGTTGTGGCTGAAGACATCCGGAGGATGTACGGCAAGACTTTCCAATGCCTTATCCATGCGCGTGCGAAAATCCGGCGTGAGAATCTCTATTGCTGTGTTCGGGCAGACCTCTCTCATTTTGCGTATGCAGTCGGTGAAGTGAGAGGCGCCCCCATCCCTGAGGTCATCGCGGTTTACCGAAGTGACCACAACATAGCGCAGCCCCATCTGACGGACGGTTTCGGCGAGATTCGCAGGTTCGTTCTCATCCGGCAGCAAGGGGCGACCGTGAGCCACGTCACAAAAAGGGCATCGACGCGTACAGATGTCTCCGAGAATCATGAAAGTGGCTGTACCATGTGCGAAACACTCACCGATGTTCGGACACGATGCCTCCTCGCATACGGTATGCAGTTTGTTTGCGCGAAGAATACTCTTGAGGCGAAGTACTTCCGGAGAGCCGGGAAACTTGGCTCGGATCCATGGCGGCTTTCTCAGTCGGCTAGCGGAATCCTGAGGCTCGAATCGAACCCTCAGACGCTCGAGTTTCTGCTCACCGCGGAGTTTTACGCCTGCTTCAACGGGTTGCGAGATTGCCACTGTTGTTTCCAAATTACTGAATTTACTGAACTGTTGTTTCTGTCAGAACAATATCAGTCCCAGCCCGTTGGGAATGATATCGAGGCCCAGACTGATGGAACATTTTACCAGCACACAGGCGCCCGGATTGAAGGAAACGATCGCCGCGCTCGCCGCGAGAATACTCGCCAGTCGGCTGAGGCATTGATCGTTGCGCGGTTTCGGTTTGCATATGGACGCAGCAGGCGGACATCAGCGTTGAGGCATAGTCAGTTGGCACCCGCAATCCAATCCGGCTCGTGCGGTCCAGACCGGATTTTGGACTGTTCAACTGGAATTCCAGACCGCCTGCTGTATAGTGAGCAAGGACCGTGTTTTGCGTGCGTATTGCATTGCAGGTACAATGCAGCATCGAAAGCTAGAAGCATAAATGGATTGATGAGGGGTAGTCGATGGTTCCAATCGATCATACATTCTCGGGTAACGCGCTGGACATAGCGAACCTTGCTCACATCGCGAGGTCGCAGCCTGGAGTGACACCGGACTCGGATTCGAAAGCGAATCTCTTCGAAGAGATTACTGATCTTCTTGCGCGAAGGGATGCCGTATTGGTAGCACACTACTATGTGGACGGTGACATTCAGGATCTTGCGGAGAACACGGGCGGATGCGTCGCGGATTCGCTTGAGATGGCACGGTTCGGATTCGATCACAAGGCATCGACCGTCATTGTAGCCGGGGTTCGTTTCATGGCGGAAACCGCCAAGATACTAAGTCCGGAAAAGACGATCTTCTCGGTCGAAACAGATGCCAATTGCTCGTTGGACCTGGGCTGTCCGGCAGACGAGTTCTCGAAGTTCTGTGATCAGCATCCGCATCGGACTGTCGTGGTCTATGCCAATACCAGTGCCGAAGTCAAGGCAAGGGCCGACTGGGTTGCCACATCATCCATAGGACTGAAACTCATTCGGGACCTCCATTCAAAAGGCGAGAAGATTCTGTGGGCCCCAGACCGGTACCTTGGCAATTACATCCAACGTGAAACCGGCGCCGACATGGTGATGTGGAACGGTGCCTGCATCGTGCATGAGGAGTTCAAGGCGATTGTGCTTGATGGGCTGATGAGAAAATACCCCGAAGCGAAAGTGTTGGTTCATCCGGAGTCGCCGGCCGGCGTGATCGAATTGGCTGATGTTGTCGGTTCAACGAGCCAGATTATCAATGCTGCAGTCAGCATGCCGGAAGACACGTTCATTGTCGCGACAGAAGAAGGCATACTGCACAGAATGAGGAATCTGGCGCCGCACAAGAAATTCATTACCGCGCCCACAGCCGGCGAAGGCGCGACCTGCGAAAGCTGCGCGCATTGCCCATGGATGAAAATGAATGATCTCGAAAAGATCCGACAGGTATTGCTGAACTTCTCGGGTGAGGTCTTGCTGGATGAGGACGTTCGAAAGCGAGCGGAAGTCTCGATTCACCGCATGGTGGAATTTGGCAGGTTGAACGCAGCCTGAGCGGTACTGACTGTTTCAGCATGCCCAAATTCATCAATCACTATACCGAACAACCAGACTCGCGCAATTTCGGTGTCATTCTTGCCAACCTGGGAACTCCCGAATCTCCAGCTGCATCTTCTGTAAGGCGCTTTCTGCGTCAGTTCCTGTCAGACCCCCGGGTCGTTGAATTGCCCAGACTGTTGTGGTGGCTGATTCTCAATGGTGTGATTCTCGTGATTCGACCATCGAGGAGTGCGGCGGCATACCGCGAAGTCTGGACCGAAGACGGCTCGCCGCTGATGGTGAACGCCAATGCCCAGGTCACCGCACTGACTGAAAGTCTCGCACATCAGGGCATCACCGACGCGCAGGTACGCTGTGCTATGCGCTACGGGGAACCATCCCTGATGCGGGTGATGCGGGAATTTGGCACGCTCGGCATCGACCGGGTTGTTGTCATACCGATGTATCCGCAGTATTCCGGTTCCACAACCGGATCAGTTCTTGACGATGTCGGCGCGTGCACAGCCCGGCTGAGGCGGGTACCCTCGCTTCGCTTCATCAATGGCTACGCCGATGATCATCAATACATTGAGAGCCTTCGGGTTTCTGTTACCGAACATTGGGGAAACCATGGCCGGGCGGATCACCTCGTAATGTCATTTCACGGCCTGCCGCAGGACTTCTGTGATAACGGTGACCCCTACGAAGATCAGTGCCGGACGACCGCGCGGTTGCTGGCCCGAAAACTCGGGCTTGAGTCGCAGCAGTGGACAATTTGCTTTCAATCCCGGGTCGGACGTCAAAAGTGGCTCGAACCCTATGTGGATGAGGTGATTTCCGATTTGCCTGCCCATGGGATCAAAAGCATTGAGATGATCTGCCCGGGTTTTTCTGTTGACTGTCTGGAAACGCTTGAAGAGGTCAATATCGGCTATCGCAAACTGTTTCTTGAGTCCGGGGGCGATCGCTTCGAATATATTCCCTGCCTCAACGATCAGCCTGCGCATATCGAAATGCTGGCGCGGTTGCTGATCCGTTCGGCCGCCGACTGGATCGGTGAGTGAGCGGCAGATTGTCAAGACTTCAGATTGACAACGTCGGTTCGCTTTCCCGCAGTACGGTCGATGAGTGTGTTGAGCGACTGCAGGAAGGCGCCACGGTCGTGGTCTCCTCCCGCCGACTGCAACACCTGATTGAGGACGGCTATAACCGCGCCCGGCTGAATCTTGGAGAGAGGTCGTGGCCCGGAGCCGAAGTCCATGTCTGGCAAATCTGGTTGTCGAACTTATGGGCTGGCCTTCAATATGACTCAGGGGACACATTGCCACAATTGCTGGCCTCCGCCCAGTCGTTGCAAGTTTGGGAAAAGGAAATCGCCGACGACATCCGACAGGAATATCACGATGAGTTCGAATATCTGTTATGGCATATAACGGCGACGGCAACCCGGGCGAGGCGCGCATATGGATTGATGCAGGAATATGGGATTGAACACACTCAATTCGGCGACAGCATCAGTCTGGATGCGACCCAATTTCTGCGCTGGCTCGAGAAATATCGCCAACATCTCAAGCAAGGGAATCTGATCGACACGGAATCATTGCCCGATGTCTTGTGTCCGCTGGCGCGGGACATCCGGGTCCTGAACCCCGGCAAGTTGGTCGTTGCAGGATTTGTTGAGTGGACGCCACAGCATCAGCGTCTGCTGGATTCACTGTCAGAGTTTGGTGAGGTTGAACGGCTGCATTATGAATCAGGCATCAAACCCAGACGGCTTGATCAGATCAGATTCGAGAAGGTGGACGACGAGATTGAGCTGTGTGCGCGTTGGACGAGATCTGTGATTGAGGCTGATCCGACAAACCATCGGGTCGGCATCGTCGCACCCCGATTGGGCAATTTGCGTGACAGGATCATAAGGCGGTTTTCCGCGCTGCTGAATCCCGATCAGGTCATGGACCGGCGCGAGTTGCAAAACCTGTCCTTCCACGTGACTTTGGGTTCCGCGCTGATTGACACGCCGGTGGTTGTTGATGCACTGAATCTGCTTGAGCTGACGCAGTCCGAAGTGAACGTCTCCGTATTGTGCTCGGTGATTCAGTCCGACCGTATACGGTGGTGGGACATGGAACGGTCCCAGCGTGCAAGATTGAAGAGTCGGATACTTGGGCTCGGTCACAGTGAGTTGTCGCTCAAGCATGTTCAAAAGCTGATTGATTCTGAAAATCTCAAATGCAGGCGGCTGAGTCGGATTCTGAAGCGGGCCGATGACAAGATTTCCGGGATGCCCAAGTCTGCCGATTACGCGTATTGGGGAAGTTTTCTTATGGATTGGATGAGAATTTTCCAATCGGAAGAGCGGGATAATCGGGAGTTTGGTGTGGCTGAGAAACAGGCGCATGAGTCTTTATCAGCGGCGATTGAAGAGCTTGCGCAGCTGGGGTTCGTGTCTTCAAAGGTGAGTCTGGCGACGGCGGTCGCGAAATTGCGTCGATCGCTTGCGCAGATTAGCGTGCAGCCCCGGGCGGCCCGGGTTCCGATTCAGATTGGCGATCTGGATACCATGGTCGGACAGTCTTTTTCCCATCTATGGATGCTCGGCATGAACAATGTGGATCTGCCCGGTACCCCCCAGCCAAACCCGTTCATACCCGTCTCATTGCAGAAACAGATGGGCATCCCCCAAAGTTCCGCATCCTTGCTCGAGCGAAGTGTGACTGAGCAGATCGACGTACTGCTGTCAGGTGCAGTCGATGTTGTCCAGAGTTACGCGGTCATTGATGGCAAATCCTTTCATCAACCCAGCAGCCATCTGAAGAACCTAAAGACAATCAGTTCAAACGATCAGCCTGACATCGGCGACTATATGGATTATCGACAGCGAGTAGCCAAAGAGCGTAATGCATGTCGAATCTTTAACGATTGGAAGGCTCCGAAAGTTGCTGATCCGCAGGACATACGCGGTGGATCATCGTTGCTCAAGAATCAGTCGCAATGTCCTTTTCGCGCATTTGCGCAGCATCGATTGCACGTCCCGCAGAGTGAGTCAGCCGGTATTGGTATTTCTGCAATCTCGCGCGGCTTGCTTGCACATCAGATGTTTGAGGGCATTTATACCGAGATCACATCAAGAACGATGACCGAAGACAGAGAGAAATATTTGCAGGTCGCACAAAAATTTGCACAGCAGGCGATGGATGAGTTAGTCGCCGGTCAGGTCAAACCCATCAATGCTGATCTATCCGCAGGTGAGGTTGACCGAATGGTTGATCTGGCAAGACAATGGTTGGCGGCTGAATATGAACGGGGCAATTTCAATGTCTTCGCTACCGAGCAGGCGGCCGAGCTCAAATTGTCAGACCTGGTGATACGCCTGAAAATTGACCGGATCGACAAAGAAGTGCTGGAAGATGACGAGGAGGGCGGTGCGATCGTAATCGACTACAAGACCGGCGAGTGTTCAATCAGGAATTTACAGGGATCACGTCCCAAGGACCCTCAACTGCTGACTTACGTGCATGCGTTGACACAACAGGATATTCCAGTTACTGAAATTGCCTACGCAAAGGTCAAAAGAGGTGGCGTCAGGTTCCAGCACTTGGAGGTGTCGATTAAGCTTGTTGAGCAAATTCGAGTGACACTCGAACAGATCGCGCGCCGTTTCCTTGATGGAGAAGCGGATGCCGACCCGCTGCCACGTGCCTGCAATTACTGTCACATAAAACCGATTTGTCGAATAGACGATCGCTCCGATCACGTTGCGCGACGCGAGTCAGACAAGGCATGAACGATCAACCGGCAAGGGAAAAGGCGCTCGACCAAGCGCAGTCGTTCATTGTCCAGGCTCCGGCAGGGTCGGGCAAGACGACGCTGCTCACCAGCAGATTTATCAGTCTGCTCGAGACGGTAGACAACCCGGAGGAGGTTCTCGCAGTTACATTCACACGAAAGGCAACTGCAGAAATGCGCGAGCGGATACTCGAAGTCCTGGACCCGAATACACCCGCGGACCTGCATCAGCACTCGGCGAATATGGCAGCCGAACGGGTGCGAAAGCGATCCGAACAACTCGATTGGAACCTTCATCAACAACCCTCACGGCTTCAGATCATGACGTTCGATGCGTTGGCCGCCGCAGTGATTCGATGCATGCCGTGGTCGTCACGTTTCGGTTCAGTACCCGGCGTTGTCGAACAGGCTGAGAAAATCTATCGTGCCGCCGCTGTCGCTGCCGTTGAGTCCGCACAGCACGCAAGCGACGACCGGCGCGCGGCACTGCGTCTGTTACACAGTCATCTGGATAACAATTCGGAAAGATTGCTGGAACTGATTGTTGCAATGCTCGCAAATCGCGATCAATGGCTCAATCGATTGTTCAATACTGATTTTTCGGATGATGTCAGGTCGGAAATGGAGAATGCCTGGAGACAATTCATCGGCTACGAACTGGATAATCTTGCGAGCCTGTTTCCACCAACTGCCCGGGCGATACTTCGTCTGGATGAAATAGACAATTATTCGGATGAGGCGGTGAAGTTCTGGAGGAAGGTGAAAGTTGTGCTGCTGACCCAGAAGGGGACGTGGCGAAAGCAATATCCTATACAAGCAACCATACCTGAGTTTATGACCCCGGCTAATTTTGGTTCGGTTATCAGCGATTGCAGCAAAGTTGAGTTCTTGCAGGAAAAATTGGCAAGGATTGGAAACAACTTACCGAATCTGGCCTATACCGATGAGCAATGGGAGGTTCTGCGGGCAGCGTCGACCGTACTTAAGTATTCGGTTGCATATCTTCAGCTGGAATTCAGAAAGCGCGGTGAGGTTGACTTCATCGAGATCGCACAGAAAGCGCTGAAGGCATTGGGCACTGAAGACAATCCCACGGACCTGTCATTGGTACTCGACTATCGATATCGTCATATTCTGGTCGACGAATTTCAGGATTCTTCGATCAGCCAGAAGCAACTGCTTGAGTCGCTGACTGCGGGCTGGCAGGATGGAGACGGCAGGACGCTGTTTCTTGTAGGTGACCCCATGCAGTCAATCTATCGTTTTCGTGAAGCTGAGGTGGGAATCTATCTTGACGTTGTCAAACGCGGACTTGGAAACCTTAATCCGACGCCGCTCTCGCTCAACCAGAACTTCCGGTCCAGCAAAATACTGGTTGATTGGTTCAACAGCACTTTCAAAAAGTCTTTTCCCGACGAATCTGACGTAATGGGAAGTCGGGTAGCGTACTCACCCTGTGAATCGACCATTCCGGGAGGAAAACACGATTCGGTGAATATCTGGGTTCAAAAAACCGGTCGCAAAAAAGACGGGACACAAGATACGGCGATATTTGACCTCCGGCAAGCAGAGAAAGTTTACGATGACATCCTGGATTATCTTGCGCGAAATGAAGGACGCGATGTACGGCTGGCTGTGCTTGTCTCGAGTCGAAAACATGTTCGTGACCTGATCCCCTTGCTCGATGCGGGTGGCATACGCTACTACGCAGCGGACATGTTTCCGCTGGCAGAAAGACCGGTGGTACAGGACCTTCTCTCGCTTACTCGAGCATTGTTGAATCCAACCGATCGCGTGTCCTGGCTTGCTATCTTGAGAGCTCCCTGGTGTGGTCTTACACTGGAGGATCTGCTTGTGATCGCCAGTCAATCGAGTGCGACGATCTGGGATCGAATCAACAGTCCGGAAGTGACTGAGGATTTGAGTGACGATGGGCGTATGCGGGTAGCTCGCACACGCGAGGTGTTGGCTCAAGCACTGTCGATACGCGGACGTCAGGGAGTCCGGCAGTGGATCGAGGATGCGTGGATATTGCTTGGAGGTCCGGCATGTGTCAGTACAAATGACGATGAGAACGCACGTTTGTTTCTGGATTTTCTGGAAAGATTCGCGCAAGGTGCGCAGGTTGATGATCTTGAACAGTTCGAGGATCAGATGCAGAATC
The DNA here is from genome assembly GCA_028820695.1 of Acidiferrobacterales bacterium. Taxonomy (NCBI): domain Bacteria; kingdom Pseudomonadati; phylum Pseudomonadota; class Gammaproteobacteria; order Acidiferrobacterales; species Acidiferrobacterales bacterium. Next base: position 90,726 of record JAPPIB010000049.1, read on the forward strand.
TATTTGCTGTTCCAGACTGTGCGCCGGACGAGGCGGCTGTGCACCTTATGACCATTCATAGCGCAAAGGGGCTTGAGTTTGATGCGGTATTTGTACCTTCAACCGCAAAACGGGTCGGTATGTCAAGGTCACCATTAATGATATGGTCGGAAGTCCTGCTGAAAGATATCGGTACCCGACTGTTGATTTCAACAATACCGGACACTGCGCTGAACGAAGGCGACTTGATGTACAGTTTCCTCAAGCAGTGGAATAAGCAGAAGGATCTGATGGAAATGACGCGACTTGTCTACGTCGGGTGCACCAGGGCGAAATCAGAATTGCATCTTTATGCATCACTCGCTACGCAGTCACCTCCCGAAGCCACATTGCTCGACAGATTGTGGCCGGGAATCCGCCGTGACAATGACAGTGAGAATGACATGCCTTCGGTTATACGCAGCTTTACGGACCACACGCCGTATGCAGCCATGAAACCAGTGAAATTGAAATACGGACCGGGGCCGTCGAAAACACCGATTGTTTCGCGTCTCCCGGCAGATTGGAAATTGCCGATGCCGCCGGCTTCGATCGAAATTCCCGTTCAGGGCATGGAGTCACCGGGAGGTCAGGACAAGATCGATTTCGATTGGGCGGGAAGTGTCGCGGTGTGGACTGGAACGATTGTTCACCAGTGGCTGTATCGGATGACCATGAGTGGGGCGGACAACTGGGACGCAAAGCGGGTCAGGGCGGAAAAACCGAAATGGCAGACCGCCTTGCGCGCAATGGGTATGAGTTCAGACAGCGGGGAATTTGCCGAGGCAGTCAGAAGAATTGAAACCGCCTTGGTCAACGTGCTCAATGACGAGACCGGCCGCTGGTTGCTTGACAGCAAACACGAGGACGCCAAAGCCGAATACCGATTGACCGGGTACGTCAATGGCATCTTCAGGAATGTGGTTCTTGACCGCACTTTCGTCGATGAGGATGGAGTCAGATGGATTGTCGACTACAAGACCGGCACCACCGACAGTAACATCGATGACTTCCTTGACAACGAAGTTCAGCGTTACCGCGATCAGCTGATCGAATACAGAACTATCTTGTCCGGCTGCGACGACCGGCCAATCAGGATGGGGTTGTACTTTCCCCTGTTTGCACGATGGAGAGAGGTTGAGTAGCGACACGGCCGATCCGGGCTGGCAGCGTTGCGGTCTGTCCGGCTGCAAACCGGGAGTTTCCGAACAGTCGCCAGCTGTTGCGCAAGTATCACAAGTTCGGGTTCAAGCGTTTTGCCAGATGTGCATTGAGTTGCGTGATTGAGTATCGCGGCGTGATGCGTCGCGTCCTTTCGAAAGTGAGAATCGGCATCCGCAGCATAGTTTCCCCGGGAACAAGGTTGTCCTGACTCGCTCCTGTGAAACAGTATAGTGTTACCATGAAAAATGAATATATCCCGTTCGTATATCGTGGCAGTTGTCGGTGATAGACAGAATCCGGCACGAAAAGCGCTTATGTGATCATTTGGGTGAGTATCCGGTTGTAGGACTGATTGGGACGCGCCAGGTTGGGAAAACCACACTCGCTCGCAATATCGTCCGGCAGTGGGCTGATCAGACCCATTATTTTGATCTTGAGTCCAGTGCCGATGTTGCACGGCTTTCGGATGCAATGTTTGCACTATCGCCGTTGCGGGGATTGGTTGTTTTAGACGAAGTGCATCGACTGCCGGATTTATTCCCGGCCATTCGGGTACTGGCGGATCGGGAATCAGAGCCAGCGAAGTTTCTCATCTTGAGCGGTGCGTCACCATCGTTGCTCAGGCAAGGCGGCGAATCGCTGGCCGGACGTATTGCCTACTATGAACTTCCGGGTCTCAATCTGTCAGAGACCGGTGCTGACAGCAGTGACGAGATTTGGTTGCGGGGAGGGTTCCCAAAGTCTTTTACCGCTTCGACTCAGCTGACGAGTTACAAGTGGAGGAGAACCTTTATCCGAACATTTCTTGACAGGGATCTTCCACAGTTTGGAGTCACCATCCCGGGCATTGCGATGGAACGATTCTGGATGATGTTGGCTCATTGCCACGGTCAGGTATGGAACGGCTCGGAGATTGGACGGGCGTTCGGCGTGTCTCACACAGCCACCCGCCGATATCTTGAAATGCTCCAGTCAACATTTGTGGCTCGTTGCTTGCAGCCTTGGCATGCCAACATCAGAAAACGTCAGATCAAGGCTCCAAAAGCATATATACGCGACAGTGGCATTCTTCATGGTTTACTGGGCATCAGAAACCTTGAGGAGTTGCATTCTCACCCAAAGGTTGGTGCATCATGGGAGGGTTTTGTCGTTGACAACCTGATTCAGGCGCTAGATGTGGCAGAACGCGACTGTTTGTTTTGGGCAACCCACACGGGTGCTGAAATTGACATGATTGTAAACGTCGGCGGGCGGTTGCGGGGATACGAGATCAAGCGAACCGCATCGCCTGCAATCACCCCGTCCATCCGCTCAGCACTCGAGGATCTTGATCTTGACAGAGTTGACATCATTTATCCTGGCGAAGCGAGTTTCGCACTGTCGGATCGCGTCAATGCAGTTCCGGCAGCAAGCATTTTGAGCGGTTCGGAGCTTCAGGCGTAAGCTGGATGGCGGATCAAGCATGTGCGAACCGAATTTGTCCGGCAATGAGTGTTACAGACGGTGCGAAGTATCCGAAAAACCCCTGAATGCCGGCAATGTTCCTTGTAAAATTGTGAAAGTGCCGTCCGCAAGACTTTAATTCTGACCTATTGATATGAACGTCAGGTTCATCAGTTCATACGCAATTCCGGTTGTGGCCTTTCTGCTTGGAATAGCCTCTGTGCAGGCGCAGGGTTTGCCGACCGAAGTGGAAGGTCGAGAGTTGCCCACACTGGCCAATGTTGTTTCGCAGGTTGAGGCCGGCATTGTGAACATCTCCACTTTGGGCCCGAGATCAGGTTATGCCAATAGGTTCTCAGGTCCGTTGGAGCAGTTCTTTGAAGACGATTCTTTTTTCAGTCAGTTTTTCCGGTTTGAGGACCCCGCTCAGGTCGCGCCTCATCGAATCAATCACGGCTCGGGTGTCATTCTGGATGCGGAGATGGGTTATGTGCTCACGAACCACCACATTCTGGCAGGTGCCGACCAGATGAGAATCACCCTGTCGGACGGCCGGACAGTCAGTGCTGAACCAGTCGGTTCAGACCCGGATATGGATCTCGCACTTTTGAGAGTTGACGCCGATAATCTGACCGATGTCACGCTCGGCGATTCTGATGAGTTACGGGTGGGAGATTTCGTGCTCGCAATCGGCAACAACTATGGACTGTCGGCCACGGTTACTTCAGGAATTGTCAGCGCGCTCAGTCGCAGTGGATTGTCAATGGATCAGTATCAGGACTTCATCCAGACGGATGCCGCTATCAATCCGGGCAGTTCCGGCGGTGCCTTGGTCAACCTTCGGGGAGAGGTGGTCGGTATCAATACCGCGATTCTGTCGCCGGCCGGCGGCAATATCGGAATCGGGTTTGCGATTCCCATTAACACGGCCGCCAGTATTGCCGAACAGTTGCGGGTTTACGGACGGGTCAAACGCGGCATGCTGGGCATTCACTTCCAGGAAATAACCGACGAGATTGCCCGAGGATTTGAACTCAAGCAACGGCAAGGAGTCCTGATCAATCGAGTCCTGGCTGAGTCGGCGGCTGACGAAGCCGGTTTGCGGGAAGGCGATATCCTTACGCACGTCAACGGCAAAAGGGTCGCAGGAGGATCCAGTCTGAGAACAAAGATCGCACTGATCAGGGTTGGTGAGACATTGAATGTCACCTACCTGCGCGATGGCGAGACTTTGGAAGGAACGGGGACTATCCGGGACACGTCTGTGCAGGTTGTCAGTGGATCTGACCTGATGAATCTGCTTGAAGGCGCGGAATTTCAAGCGGATATGAAAATATTTGCGCATGGTCCCGAGCGTGTCATTGTCGTTTCATCCGTGAATGAGGGAAGTGCGGCGTGGAGCTCAGGTGTTCGCGAGGGGGATATCATCATCAGGGTGAATCGTCAGCCGGTCAACAGTATTGAGACGTTCAAGGCAGTGTTCCAGGAACGCGATGATTCGCTGGTACTGGAGATTATGCGCAACAACCAATACCGGTTCGTAGTCGTTGGATAATCCCGAGCAGCCAGGGTTATGGATGCTGTCATAGCGCCATCCATACTTGCAGCAGACTTCGCACGTCTTGGTGAGGAAGTCGATGCGGTGCTGTCCGCCGGCGCGGACTGGATTCACTTTGACGTGATGGACAATCAGTTTGTGCCGAACCTGACTGTGGGTCCGCTGGTTTGCAAGGCGCTTCGCGATCATGGGGTGACCGCCCCCTTGGATGTGCATCTGATGGTACGTCCGGTTGATCGACTGGTGGGCGAGTTTGCCCAGGCCGGTGCGACGTCAATAACGTTTCACCCCGAAGCTTCGGATCATGTAGACCGAACACTGAACCTGATCCGGGAAAACGGCTGTCAGGCGGGAATCGCGCTGAGTCCCGCCACGCCATTGTCGTGGCTGGATCATGTACTGGATGGTATCGACATGCTATTGCTGATGTCGGTCAATCCAGGATTCGGCGGGCAGAAGTTCATTCCCTATGTTATGGACAAGATCGCAAAGTCCAGACAATGGCTGTCACGTCACCCGCGGCAGATCCGCCTGGAAGTTGATGGCGGAATCAATGCGGAAAATATCGGTCAGGTGGCGAAAGCAGGTGCGGACACATTTGTTGCCGGCTCCGCAGTATTCGGTTCGGATGACTACGCCGCTACGATCGAATCCATGAGACAGCGAATCAGTCGGCAAGCCTGACGTCCTGGGACCGGGACATTGATATTGCACCGGCTCGGATTCCGGTTGTATTCGATTGTCAGCGAGAACAAGTTCAGCGAGTTTTGGTAATCTTTTTTCTGGAAAACACTTCATAAATGCTCACGAAAGAACAATTTGATGACCTGGCCCGACAGGAGTTTACGCATGTACCGCTCAAACGGGAGCTTCTGGCGGACTTTGATACACCGCTCAGTACCTACTATCGACTTGCGCGGGAACCCTATACCTACCTCTATGAGTCAGTCCAGGGCGGGGAGAAGTGGGGCCGTTATTCCATCATCGGCCTGCCGACAAAAACTCGTGTGGAGGTACATGCTCATACCGTCACCTTGCTGGAAGCCGACCAGATTGTCGACCAATGGGAAAGCGACGATCCGTTGGAGGACATCAAGAATTTTCATGAACGGTTCAAGACACCGCAGGTTGAAGGCCTGCCCAAATTTACGGGTGGACTGGTCGGATTTTTCGGCTACGATACGGTTCGCTATATTGAGCCTACTTTGGCATCAGGCTACAAGGACAGCGATCTGGATATTCCGGACATCTGTCTGATGGTGTCCGATGAGGTTGTGGTATTCGACAATCTTGCAGGACGTCTGTTCATAGTGGTTTATGTCGATGTGGCAAATGGCGGTACCTGGGAGTCCGGTATCGAGCGGCTCGATGGGATTACCCGGAAACTGCGTTCTCCGATCGCGACAAGGCCATCGATACTGCTGCAGCACCAACCGAATGAGGCAAAGTTCGAGTCGATGTTTGGACAGCAAGCCTACGAGGAGGCGGTTGAGAAGTCGCGAGAATACATACTCGCGGGTGATGTGTTTCAGGTTGTCATCTCGCAGAGGTTGTCCGCCACATTCACCGGCAATCCGATCGACCTTTACCGCGCCCTGCGCACACTCAATCCCTCACCATACATGTATTACCTCAATTTTGATTCGTACCATATTGTCGGCGCATCACCTGAAATCCTGGTTCGTTCGGAAGAGGGACATGTCACGGTTCGGCCGTTGGCGGGCACGCGCCCCCGAGGAGCCAGCGAGGAGGAGGATCAAGAGTTGATCGATGATCTTCTGGCCGACGAGAAAGAGCGCGCTGAACATGTGATGCTGGTCGATCTCGGTCGGAATGACGTGGGCCGTGTATCCAAGCTGGCAACGGTCAAGGTAAGCGACATCATGCAGATTGAGCGCTATTCCCATGTCATGCACATCGTTTCCAATGTGGAAGGGGAGTTGGACGAAGGAATGCATGCGATTGATGTCCTGCGTGCGACGTTGCCCGCGGGCACTGTTTCTGGCGCCCCCAAGGTTCGGGCGATGGAAATTATCGACGAGCTCGAACCGCATAAGCGCGGAATCTACGCGGGTGCGGTCGGGTACATCAGCTGGGATGGAAATCTTGACACAGCCATCGCGATCAGAACCGCAGTCCTGGTCGGCGACCAGGTTTATGTGCAGGCGGGGGCAGGTCTCGTGGTTGACTCTGTTCCGCAGACAGAATGGCACGAAACCATGCACAAAGCCCGCGCCATCTTGCGCGCGGTGGCGATTGCCGAAGTTCCGAGGTAGCCCCATGATCAGAATCTGCAGACGAATTGTGGAATGGCCGTGGTTTGATCGAGGAATTATTGCGCTGATCATCCTCAACGCGATTGTTCTCGGTCTCGAAACCTATCCGGTCATAGCGGTTCCTTATGAATCGCTGCTTTTGGGGTTCAATAAGTTTGTACTGATTGTGTTCGCGGCCGAGGCGGCGTTGAAGATCACAGCGTCAGCCCCGGTATTCAAACGATACTTCGGTGACGGCTGGAACCTATTTGACTTTTGCGTTGTGGTTTTCTCGTTGATTCCACAGACCGGCGAGCTTGCACTCATTGCACGCACGATCAGACTGCTCAGAATTCTGCGATTGGTGACTGTCGTTCCGGAGTTGCGCCTGATCATATCCACCCTCATCAAGTCACTGCCAGGTCTGGGCAACGTGATTCTGTTGCTCTCGATTGTGTTTTACGTCTACGCGATTGCCGGCTATCACATGTTCCATGAGCATGACCCATTCCACTGGAATTCGCTCGGCATCTCGCTGATCACATTGTTCAGGATCCTGACACTTGAGGACTGGACTGATGTGATGTATGCGGCGATGGAGCTGTATCCCCTCGCATGGATGTATTTTGTCAGTTTTGTGGTCGTAGCCGCCTTCATTGTGATCAATATGTTCATTGCGGTGGTGATCAACAATCTGCACAAGGCGCAACAGGAGGCGGAAATCTCCACAGGTGAGAACCTGTATGGTGAAATACTATATGAACTCGCGGAGTCAAGACGGGTGCTTGAGAAGGTGGAACGGGCCTTGAATTCGCAGCGCGGAGACAACCCGAAACCCGGATCGTCTGATGGCTGATATTTTCGATTGCCAGCGTGGGTTATTCGTCCCGGAATTGACTGTTCGGACAAGATGAAGATCTTGGGGATAGAAACCTCCTGCGACGATACCGGGGTCGCCGTCTACGACTCAGAGCAGGGGCTGCTGATCAACCGATTCGCCTCCCAGGTTGACATCCATAGCATATATGGCGGTGTAGTGCCCGAACTTGCGGCCCGTGATCATATTCGCAAGGTGATCCCGCTGGTTGAGGACGCCTTGGGAGAGTCCGGAGTCGGGCGCAGGCAACTTGACGCGATTGCCTACACTGCCGGTCCCGGGCTTATCGGCGCGCTTTTGGTTGGCGCGACGGTCGGCCGCAGTCTCGCTTTCGCATTGGATATCCCAGCCATCGGAGTTCACCATATGGAAGGACATCTGCTGTCGCCCATGTTGGAGAGCGAAGCGCCACAGTTTCCGTTTCTCTCTTTGCTGGTCTCCGGTGGACACACCATGTTGGTTGATGTTCATTCGATCGGTGAATACAGGATTCTCGGACAAACGCGGGATGATGCGGTTGGAGAGGCATTTGACAAGTTTGCCAAGGTGCTCGGTCTGCCGTATCCGGGTGGTCCGAGTATCGAGAAGTCTGCAACCCAGGGTGATCCGGATCGGTTCAGGTTCCCAAGACCGATGGCGGGACATCGGACACTGGAGTTCAGTTTTTCCGGGCTTAAGACTCACGCCATGCTTGAAGCTTCCAGACACAAACTTAACCGCCAGACGCGGCATGACCTGGCGTATGCGTTCCAGGAGGCTGCAGTGGAAGCCCTGGTCACCAAGTGTGAGCACGCGCTTGGCGCGACGGGCTACACCAGTCTGATAGTTGCCGGCGGCGTTGGTGCGAATCGGTTTCTCAGGGATCGTCTGGCAGCAGTGTGCAGTTCGCGCGGTGTTGACGTTTTCTTCCCGTCAATGGCATTGTGCACTGACAACGGTGCGATGATTGCCTATGCGGGGCACATCAGATTGCTGTCGGGGGAGAAGGAATCCTTAAGCTATTCCGTCCAGCCGAGGTGGTCGCTGGAAGACCTCCCATCGGTCACGATCGGCGAAGTTTGATCTTGCTTTCCCCGCCGGCGCGAAGCCGCTGGATGTTTGATCTGTGCCTGACTGCGACGAATACAAAAATGACCGCGGAAGCGGCGGTGATCAGCGGATTGCCGATCAGGATCCAGACGAATGCAGGTGCTGAGAGCATCGCGAGTATGGACGAAACCGAGGAGTATCGACAAATTGCGGCGACCACAAGCCAAACGCCACCAACGCCGATGATGACAGGAGCGCCCAAGCCCAGATAAGCGCCCATTGCGGTGGCGACACCCTTGCCGCCTTTGAATCCAAAATACAATGGGTAAAGGTGTCCCAGGAAGGCACCCAGCATCGCCGCACCGACCGCGGCCGGCTCATGCAAGACGATTTGCGCGGCGACAACCGGGACTGTCCCTTTCGCAATATCTCCAGACAACGTCAGCGCCGCCGCACCCTTGCCCCCCAGTCGCAGAACATTGGTTGCTCCGGGATTATTCGAACCGGATCGTCTCGGGTCGGGAAGTCTTAGGAGTTTGCAGACAACGATCGCACTTGAAATAGAACCGACAAGATACGCGGTCAATAAGGATAGAAATACTTGCATCGATCAGTTTGGATTCAGCAAATAAAAAGTCGATGTCTTTGCAAACTCAGGAATTCCGCGTCAGACTGATCTGTAAATCCGTTCAGGTCAGATTCGGTATGCAATATGTTTATACATCATTCGGGGAACAGGTTCACCGATCCGGGAATTCAGACGTTCGTAAGTCTGATGCCAGGTCGCTCCATTGAGGTGTCGCCAGTCGGAGTGTGGATGGGACATCCATAGGGTCGCTGACTGGCGATATAATCCACTCTCGATGCATCAGCCGTGATGCCGCCTTGTTGATTTTGCATATTTTCGCTGAGTTTGGCCTCGCGGACGTGAGCGATACTCAAGCTGTCTCGAAAAGGCTTGTATAACAGTTGCCGGCCTGGGAAGATGCAAAAGCGCGTTTTGTTCATTTGCTTGCGAAACGGCAATTTCGCGATTCACGATTGGACCGCTCTTTGTTGAAGGGGTGCAATCGCAACCGAGTGAGCTGGATTCATGGATATTGTCTTCATTGAGAGCCTGAATATTTCTACCACCATCGGGGTCTGGGAATGGGAGCGTCGCATCAAGCAGAAATTGATTGTCGACCTGGAGTTGGGGACCGACATCCGGGAGGCTGCGGCAACCGATGACATTGGGCGCGCAGTAAGCTACAAGGACGTCGCACTTCGTGTAGTTGACTATGTGTCGAATTCTGAGCATCGATTGATCGAAACTGTTGCCGAGAACATTTCAGACATCATTCTTTCAGAGTTTCCGGTGCGATGGTGCAGGGTAAAGGTGAGCAAGCCCCGCGCAGTCGAAATGGCCCGAAACGTAGGAATTGTCATCGAGCGCGGCCAGCGAGACGACTGACGGGTTGAATTCAGGATTCCCTTGTGATCAAGGCGATGCGACGAGTCGTCCGCCGTCGACGGTCACAACCTGGCCAGTGGTGAATGTTGCCTCAAATACCAGGTAGCTGACCGCATCGGCAATCTCATCAACTGTTCCCAGTCGTCCAAGTGGCGTGTTGTCCAGTATCGACTCTTCCGGGGCAGCGTTCTTCAGCCAAAGTATCGCACCGGGTGCGATTGCGTTGACGCGGACATCGGGTGCCAGTTCCAGTGCGAAAGACTTGGTCAGGGATTCAAGTCCCGCCTTCGAGGCACTGTAAAGCGCCATGGAAGTTTTCGGTCGCTGAGCGTAGATGTCAGTAATGTTGACGATGCATCCTGTTGACTCCTTCAACGCGGGCGCGACAGCCGAAGTCAGGTAATACGGCGCGCCGACGTGGATATCAAGCAGCGCGCGGTACTGATTCGTCGACAATGCGGCATTGGATTCACAGTCAATGACTGAGGCATTGTTAACCAGGACATCCAGTCGGCCAAATTGCTGGATAACGCGATTGGCGAAACCCTGAATCGCGCCGAGATCGCTTAAGTCTGCACGGAACGTACACGCTGAGTCCGGCCGTTGTCCGTTCAGCTCGTCACACAGCTGATCGGCTTGAGACCCTGACCTGTGATAGTGGATCGCGATGTCCATTCCCCTGGAGTGCAGACGGCGGACAATTGCGGCACCGATCCTTCGACTGCCTCCGGTAACCAAAGCGACCTTTCTTTCTGACTTCATAAGCTCGGCTCTCAGTGCAGGTCAATCAGCGGTCATCGTAAGTCCGCGCGGAAGTTAAGCGGTGTCAGGTCTACCGCATTTTCGAGGGGCGGCTTCAATTTGAATGCCCGGGGAACCGTTGGCAGATCAAATACCCGGAAAATTCTGGAATGTTCCGGATTTTCATCCGAGAACTCCTTTTCGTTCTTACTGAGAAAAAATGGCGCTCGCTCGTTGCCTGCGGTGGTCTTGACCTCCAGAAATCGTTCGACTCCGGCTGAGGTGAACGACCGAATGTCGTAACCGGCACCGTCGCCATCTTCCTGCGAGACCCAGCGGACTTTTCTGGCGAGATCATTTCGTCCTTCATTCCGAAGTCTCACCTGTTCGGAATGGAACACGCGTTGCTCCCCGAGAAGACCGATGTTTCTTGCCAGTTCATTCCCTGTATCCGGGTCGAATTTACGGACCAGCCGGGTAACTTCCTTGTCCATTGGATGCTTGCGCGAAATCGGCTCCGGCTTCCTGATGATCTCGATCTCATCTGCGTAGTCGCCCGCCGACGCCCTTTGCAAGCTGTCTAATGGTGAAGTGTCAACCCATGAATGCGCATATTGATCCAGATGTCGCTCGACTCCCGGAAGCAGGGCCTTTTGGATATTCTTGGCCGGAAGATATCCTTTGATTTGAGGACATCCAATAATCTCGAGGACCGCGCTGACATTTCGATATTTGAACTCAACTGACCCCTTGGTTCGACCAGTCAGCGATTGAATCTTTCGATTGTGGTCGACTTTGCGAAATGCAATCCCTTGCAACTCCTTGTTCAGCATGTCGAAGTAATCCTCGACGATGAGATCTATTTCCCAGCCGCTCCAATCTGTCCCCGATGGGTTTGTAAGTTGTTGGTTCATGCCAAGTCGGGTATTGCACCGAAAATATTATCGCGTTCGGCCACTGCGAACAGCCAATTGACCTGTCCGGGTCACGACGATTGCCTAACCGGCAGTTGATTCATCCAGCACTTTCCCCAGGACTGCTTGCGGATAATCATCGCAAATCATGGCGTCGCCGATCGTCCTCAGCAGAATCAGTCGAACCTTGCCGTCCCGAACCTTCTTGTCCAGTTTCATCAGTTCAAGAAAGTCCTCCGTACACATTCCATCAGGTGGCCGGGTGGGAAGGCCGGCATCTGCAATCAACTGCTTGATCCGAGTTGAATCTGATTGGTTCAACCATTCAAGTTCAGCGGAAAAATCCGATGCCAGGACCATGCCGGCTGCCACTGCCTCGCCGTGCAACCATGATTCATAACCGAGCCAGGTTTCGATTGCATGTCCGAAAGTATGTCCGAAGTTCAGTATCGCCCGAATACCGGATTCACGTTCGTCCTCCAACACCACTTCCGACTTGATCTGACACGACCTTTCAATGGCATGGGCGAGACTCTCCGGATTGCGATTGAGCAGTGATTCGATCTCGGCTTCCAACCAAGTGAAGAAAGCTGCATCGCGAATTGCCCCGTACTTGAGCACCTCCGCCAGCCCTGCCTTGAACTCCCGATCAGGCAGTGTTTGCAAGGCATTGGTATCGGCGAGTACACACTGGGGTTGATAGAAGGCACCGATCATGTTCTTGCCGCGTTCGTGATTGACGCCGGTCTTGCCACCGACCGAAGAGTCAACTTGAGCTAAAAGTGTTGTCGGTATCTGAATGAACGGCACACCGCGCTGATAGCAGGCGGCCGCAAATCCTGTAATATCTCCGACGACACCTCCACCCAGCGCAATGACGGTGGTGGTTCTGTCACACATGGTTTCGATCATATGATCGAATATCCGATTGATGGTATTGAGGTTCTTGTGAATTTCTCCGTCTGGCAGAACAAATGTATCCACCTGACCCAGAGGACGGATTGCGTCAACCACTGTTGGTGCGTAAAGAGGTTCAATCGTGGAATTTGTTACGACCAGTACTTTGCTGCCATGAATGTGAGGCTCATAGAGCCTAGTGTTTCCAAGAAGTTCAGTGCCGATATAGATCGGATACGACCGGTCCGGGAGGTCTACATTGATGATATTCACTGGTGGAGCAACCCGTATTCGATTTCCTTGACAATCACATTGATCGGCCGACCATCTGTGCGAACAATAATGTCGGCTTCGGACCTGTAGAGCGGGTCTCGTACCTGCATCAAATCCGCAAGTCCTGCCAGTGGTTGTTTCGAATCGATTTTCGGCCGTCGATGACTGCGATGCCTGATTCGCTCGTACTGCTGGTTGGGTGTAGCGTGAAGGTAAACGACGAATCCATTGCGCATCATCACCCGGTTTTTCTCGGAAAGAATTACGCCCCCGCCGGTGGAAATGACCGTGCCATTGGTACAGCAATGCCGATCCAGCATTTCGGTTTCCCGTTGTCGAAATCCTGCCTCCCCCTCAGTACCGAAAATCTCTGTGATCGTCATTTTGGCGTCCTTTTCGATCTCACTGTCGAGGTCTACAAATCCCAGATTCAAATGGCGCGATAACGCCCTGCCGACAGTGGTCTTACCGGCACCCATAGGCCCCACCAGCACGATCATCGGGTCTGCAGCCCGATAGCTTGACTTGATCTGAACCATGGATCCAAATTTGCATAATTCGAATGAGAAACCGAATACCGGGGTGAATTTAAACTATATCGCATTCGATTTGATCGACCGAAGGAATTCAAGCCGCCAAGCCGCCATTTTGAATTCGATATACGCATATAATTGCGGAAAACAGATATTGCCGGGTAATCCTCTTGAAAGCCGCCATTTTCATTCACTTCATTCGGATTTTCTGCACTCTGGCTGTTGCGGCTTTTGCATCCATCGTTATTGCTGTCGGCTTGCTGATACCGGAACTGCCCGATATCAATACAATCCGGACCCTTGAACTCAAGATTCCGCTTCGAGTCTATTCGAACGACGGATTGCTCATGAGTGAATACGGTTCTGAACGCCGGGTTCCACAAAAGATCGACGATGCCCCGCCGGAAATGATCGCGGCCATATTGGCGGCCGAAGATGACCGTTACTATGAGCACGTGGGGATCGATTACCGGGGCATCGTGCGCGCCGCGTACATGAACATCCAGGCCGATGCAAGAGCTCAGGGTGCCAGCACCATCACCATGCAAGTTGCCCGGAATTATTTTCTGAGCAGCGAGAGGACTTACATCCGCAAGGCCAAAGAGGCGCTGCTGGCCCTGAAGATTGAGCAACTGCTGACAAAAGATGAGATTCTTGAGCTTTATCTGAACAAGGTATTTCTAGGACACCGTACCTATGGGTTCGCGGCCGCAGCCATGACGTACTATGGAAAGGCTCTTGATGAGTTGGACATAGCCCAATACGCCATGCTGGCTGCCTTGCCGAAAGCGCCCTCAAGAATCAACCCGATCATCAATCCCGAAGGTGCGCTGACCCGTCGCGACTACGTCCTGCGGCGAATGAATTCACTCGGCTACATCAGCCAATCGGAATTTGACACTGCGGTCGCAAGCCCCGTGACGGCGGAATTGCATATCGCTGAGGTCGAACTCAAGGCACCCTATGTCGCGGAGACGATTCGCCAGCAGCTGCTTGATCAATTTGGTGAATCTGTATACGAAGACGGCTACAGCGTATATTCAACCATCAACTCCCGCGATCAGAATGCTGCAGTCCAGGCTCTGCGCAAAGGTCTGGTCGACTATGACCGTCGACATGGATATCGTGGCGCCCTGACCAATCAGGACCTGACGAATCTGGAAACCGACGTACAGAAACTCGCAGTACTTGAACCGATGGAAGCCAGTCAGGACATCGTTCCGGCGCTGATTACGGGGGTTGCGGACGACCACGTGACCGCGTTTACCAAGTCAGCACAGCAGATTGTCATACCATGGGAGCACTTGAAATGGGCTCGACGATACAAGACTTCGCGCTCGATGGGAGCGAAACCGAAGTTGCCCGGTGATGTCGTCCAACCCGGTGATGTCGTTTTCACACGCCAGACAAAAGACGGGGCGTGGGCACTTTCACAGATTCCAAATGTTGAAGGCGCCCTGATCTCGATGAGCACCCAGGATGGTGCGATCAAGGCGATGGTCGGCGGCTTCGATTACTATCTTGGAAAATTCAACCGCGCCACGCAAGCCAAACGTCAGATGGGCTCGAATATCAAGCCGTTTGTCTATTCGGCGGCCCTGGAATACGGCTTTACGCCGGCAAGTCTCGTAAGCGGCGCACCTGTTGTCATCGAGGACCAATCCACAAAGGTCGTCTGGCGTCCCGAGAACTACAGCGGCAAGTTCTACGGACATGTGCCGCTTCGCAAAGCGCTTGGCCTGTCACTCAACCTCGTGTCGGTTCGTCTGATCAGGGGAATCGGCCCGGAATTTGCAATCCGCCATATCAGCCGTTTCGGCTTCGACCGCGAGATCTTGCCCGAGGGGCTTTCGCTTGCCTTGGGTGCGGCTGAAGCCACGCCGATGGAGGTTGCCGCGGGGTACGCAGTATTCGCCAACGGCGGATTCCAGATTGAACCCTATCTGATCGACACAATCAAGGACCGGGATGGCAACGTTGTGATGCGGGGAAAGATATCCGAGGTCTGTGATACCTGCCTGTTCGATGATTCCGAATCGAGTGAGCAGGAATATTCTGACATGCCGGGACTGATTCGTCCTGCTCCCAGGGCGATTTCGACTGCCAATGCCTTCGTCATGCACGATATGCTGCGGGGCGTCGTTCAGACGGGAACAGCGAGAAAAGCCAAATCATTGAATCGTTCCGATCTGGCAGGAAAGACGGGAACAACCAACGACTTCGAAGACGCATGGTTTTCCGGGTTCAATCCCGAGTTGGTGACCACAGTCTGGGTGGGATTTGATGATCCATCCGATCTCGGCCGACACGAGGCGGGATCGAAAGCGGCACTGCCGATTTGGATCGACTATATGGCTGAGGCGCTTGTGGATATTCCTGACACGGAGTTGGAAATGCCTGACAATGTCGTCGCTGTGCAAGTCGATGCCGAAACTGGCAAAGCGGTCACGCCCGAAGAGTCCAATGGGTTCAGAGAGGTGTTCATTGTGGGTTCGGAACCGTCACCACCCGAGGTGGCTGCCATTTCAGATCTGGAGTTTGCAGGACAGCGGTCCCTGGATAATCAGACTTCGCCTGATGACCTGTTCTGAAACTCGTCGGTAAGGCTGTTCAATGGGTAAAACACCCAGCCGGCTTCGGCGTTCGATCCGCTACGAGGCAGCGCGCATCATGGCTGAGGATGGAATTCGCGATTTCCGAAAGGCCAAGCGGAAAGCCTGCGGACGTCTGGGCGTGGCCACAAACCGTTCAATACCCACCAATCTTGAGATAGAAGACTCGCTGGAAGAGCATCTCGCCATCTTCAATGGCGATGAACTGCCCGATCGGCAACAGTTATATATTCGTGCCGCCTTCACCGTGATGCAGTGGTTCAGACACTGCTCACCGCGTCTGGTCGGCGCAGCTGTGTCGGGGACGATCACTCCTTCCCGTCCGGTTGAGTTGCAATTGTTTCCCGATACATTTGAGGAAATCGGCATCGCGCTGGAAGATCAGGGTATTGGTTTTCGTATATCGGAGAAGCGATTGCGATTCCAGCGTGAGGGGTTTCGCAATATGTCGGGATTCGAATTCCAGATGGATGGAGTCGACATTGAAGTCATGGTATTCCTGCCCGGTGACCCCTACCCGCCATTGAGTCGGGTAACCGGTAAGACTATCCAATGGATTTCAATGAAAAAAGTCAGCCGATTGCTGGGCGGGTAGGCTGACGGTATCTTTGGCGATTGCGCAGCCGCCCGAGTCAGTTTTCGGCTCGCGGTCGGCGGGTCGGTGATTTTCTCTTTCGCTTGGCAGGCTTCCTTGCGGCTTTTTTGGCAATCAGTTCCTGACAGAATTCAAGCCCGAGTTCACTTGGTTCCATGCCTTTGGGGACTGTAGCGTTGACTTTTCCGTCGGTCGCGTAGGGTCCGTAGCGACCATCAAGAATCTGAATGGACGAGTTCTCGAATTGTCGGATCACCTTTCGTCGGTTGGAAAATCTATCTTTTGCCCCTTCAATCAGTTGCTGCGAGCGTTCCAGCGTGATTGACATCGGATCGTCAGTTTTCGGTATGCTGACATTGGATTTTGTCCCATCTTTTGAGACCACGGAAAGATAGGGCCCGAACCGCCCGCTTCGGGCGACAACCTCGCTGCCTTCCGGTGTGAGTCCGATCGTTCTCGGCAGCCGTGGTTGAGCCAGGAACAAAATCGCTTCCTCCAGGGTGATCGCATATGGATCGAGACTCTTGTCCAGACTGGTTCTCTCAGTCTGCCCGTCTGCAGTCTTGATCGAGAAATACGGTCCGAACCTGCCAGTGGACACTTCGATTTCGCGGCCGTCTTCAGCCGTGCCCAAGGTTCTCGGCAACGGCGGTTTTCTCAGCAGCTCGAGTGCTGTGTCCAGCGTCACTGTTCCAGGATCAACACCCGCGGGGAGCGAGAAAAACCTCGGCTTGCCTTGCTCATCAGACATTCGTCCCAACTGGATGAAGGAACCCCCTTTCTTGATGCGCACCAGCAAGTCACGGTTGCTTTCAGCATCGGTGCCGAGCAGTATTTCGAAGCGCTGTGCCGATTGGTTTTCCTGGACATGCGCGTGAAACTCCCGCCAGAAACTACCGAGCAGTTGTGTTCGTTTTGTCTCACCGCGGGCGACTGCGTCCAGACCGTCCTCCAGATTGCTGGTGAATTCGTAGTCTACATACTGATTGAAGTGCTGCATCAGGTAGTCTACCACCACGCATCCAAGACTGCTGGCGATGAAACTCTGCTTGGACATCTCGACATAGTTTCTCTCGAGCAACTTGCTGATGATTGTCGGCCAGGTGGATGGACGTCCAATGCCGTACTCTTCCAGCTGCCCGATAAGACTTGCGGTGTTGTAACGGGCCGGTGGCTGGGTGAAGTGTTGCTGGGGAACAATATTCTGTACGTGCACGCGATCGCCCTGCGTCAGCGGCGGCAATCTTTTATCTGTTTCATCGCTTCGCTGAACGTCATCCCTTGAGTAGACTGCAAGCCAACCCGCAACCCGCAACTTCGAACCCGACGCGCGGAATTTGTTTTGCTCGGTCCCCAAGACGACGTTGACATTGTCGTAGATTGCGTCGTTCATCTGACTGGCAACAGTTCGGTTCCATATGATCCGGTAGAGTCGAAGCTGATCCGCGTTCAAAGATGATGCGACCTTATCCGGGGTAAGGAAAATGTTCGTAGGACGAATCGCTTCATGCGCTTCCTGCGCATTTTTGGATTTAGTCTTGTACAGGCGTGGGTTGCCCGGCAATTGGTTGTCTCCGAACCGTTCCTTGACGTAGTTTCGAATCTGATTGGTCGCCTGACGGGACAGTGTGACTGAATCCGTTCGGGTGTAAGTGATCAGGCCGGTCTGTGTGCCATTGACGGTGAGTCCTTCATACAGCTTCTGTGCGGTTGATGCTGTAATCCTCGCACTCATCCCAAGTTTACGCGCCGCTTCCTGCACCAGTGTCGAAGTGGTGAAAGGCGGCGATGGTCTGCTGGCGCGCTTCTTGCTTTCAACTGAAAGCACAGCCATCTCCTGTTGGCCGCTTGTGCGGGGGAGATCTGAGTTGATGGTTGCGATCGCATCTTTCACAGAGCCTTCATCCGGGATATCGAGCTTTCCGAGCTTTTTGCCGTCAAGGTGGGTGAGTCCGGCTTCGAATGTTTCGACATTCGATTCGTTGTCGAGTGCTGGCAGGTGCAAAATCGCCTTGATCGTCCAGTACTCCTGAGGTTGAAACGCCTGGATTTCTCGTTGTCGTTCGACAATGAGCCTTAGCGCCGGGCTTTGTACGCGACCCGCAGAAAGATGAGGCGTATTCAGTTTTCGTATCAGCAGTGGTGACAGATTGAACCCAACCAGATAGTCGAGTGCATCACGCGATTTCTGAGCTTGGACGAGTTCGTTCGACACCTTGCCCGGATCGGCAATCGCATTGCGTACCGCGTCTTTGGTCACCTCATGGAAAACCACACGGTAAACCGGTTTGTTTTTAAGTGCGCCGCGTTTTCTGAGGATGTCCTCGACATGTGCCGCGATTGCCTCACCTTCCCGGTCGGGGTCGGTCGCCAGGTAGAGACTTTGCGCGTTGCGCATCGCTGTTACCATTCCATCGACATTTTTTTTCTTTTCCGGAATCAGTTCGTACCGCAGTTCGAAGTCGTTATCCACATCGACATAATCAGATTGGTAGATGTGGCCACCGGTGGCGAGAATTTGATACTCTTGCGCATCAGGCAATGAGGTTTCCCGCCCTGTTCCTTTCAGAAAGCGCGCAACGGTCTTCGATTTGGCAGGGGATTCAACGACTACAAGGTGTTGCATTATCGGGTCAGAAGTGGTCAAAGGTTGAACTGTGATGAATCGGTCTGAACAGGAGCGTCTTTTTCCGACAAGTCCCGATTATGTAAAAAATGGTTGCGTTTGTCAGATAAATGTGCGCGTTCATTGTCCATGGACTCCTCCTTGAGCCAACTTTGGTCTGATTCGGAAGGACATACCGGGTACGCGCCTGGGGTAAGTTGTCATCGGTGGGTTTCCCCGCAGGTGTGTGACTCCAATCCTGATCCACTCACTTCATGGCTCCATTGCCGCCGGAATTTGGCATAATGACCAATACAGTCCGGTTTTTGCAATGTAATATACCGTTTTCGCTCTACGCTCTCCACTGATATGGCTGTTCTCAGAATTCTCATCTATCCCGATCCAAGACTTCGCAATGTCGCGCAGCCGGTATTGCAGTTCGATGACGAGATTCGTCAGCATGTTCAGGACATGGCGCAGACCATGTATGAAGCGCCGGGCGTCGGGCTCGCATCGATTCAGGTGGGAATTCCTCACAGCATTGTGGTAATCGATACTTCGCACGAAAAAGACGACCTCAAGGTTCTGATTAATCCGGAGATTATCGATCGGAAGGGCGAGCAAGTTATCGAGGAGGGCTGTTTGTCGTTTCCCGGCTATTTCACTGAAATCAAGCGGAGCGAATGGATTCGTTTCCACGCACAGGATGAGTATGGCACTCACTATGAAATGGAAGCCGACGGCCTGTTTGCGGTGTGTGTACAACACGAAATTGATCATCTGACCGGAAAGCTTTTCACCGACTATCTGTCGCGATTGAAAAATCAGAGAATCAGGAAACAATTCGAGAAAGCAGCCAGATTACGTCGACGCGAAAGTCCTGTCCGGGTCTGACAGGTCTCAGGCAGTTGCTTTACACGTAGATCAAATTAACAAACCCCCAAGGGGACCATCGATGGGAACGATTGAAGAAGGTTTTAATTTTGCCTTGGGAGAGGTTCTCCCACAAGTTAATCCGAAGTGGTCTCCAAGCACATCAATTTATATTGAAAAGACTGGTCTTATAGAAGGAACGAATTTAAGGCCAGATATTTTGATTAGCGATTCGACCACTCCACCTGTGGTCATTGAGAACTCTTACGACCCGAAAGACGCAAACAAAGATGCTCTTTCTCGCTTGGGGTGTAAGCTACGTCGAACCGGGGGAACCATTGAAACATCAATTGCTGTACATATTCCTAAACGGTTTAGAAGTTTAGATTCATTCGAAGCGCGGGAAGCATTGCTTGAAGGCGAAGCGATTTGTTACGCAGTTTATCAACGTCTGCATAAAGAAGAAGGTCACAAAAACTATCGTCGTTGGGTTGAGGAGGGGTTCGTTGAAGGCACCGCCTGTGATTTAGCACGATTTGTCTATTCTGCATCTCTCCCTAAGGAAACTTTAGCTCATATTGCTGACGATGTAGCAAAACATTTGGAACAGGCAGCTTCGATTCTTGAAGAAAACTTGACGCTAGAGCAGCAAGCGCATGTTACAGACGTAGTCCGTCAAGTCACCAATCTGAAAGGGTTAAGGACCGCTTCGGTATTGTGGCTAAACGCGTTTGTGGTTCAACGACGATTGGCCAATCTCGGTGTACCTCAAAGTGAATTTATTCCCGTTGTAAATAAGCGACCTATGCCTTCAGAAATTCTTTCTATTTGGACGAGAATCTTGGAACAAAATTGGCATTCGATATTTTATCCAGCTGTGGAATCAATGAAAGTTGTTGCGACATTAAATCCAAAAGCCGCATCAGACGCAGCTTTACATGTCATACTTGGTGTCGAGCGAATATTCACATGCAATTGGGAAGTGCTCTTTAATGTTGGGGCTGAGTTATTTCCGCGTCTAAGCGATGATCGTAAACAAGCGGCAGCGTTCTATACACAACCCGCCACCGCGGAACTGCTTGCTTCACTCGCAATTCAAAAGGATGATTTCGAGTCCGATATATGGGCGAGCGAGTCCTTTCCCATTGAACATACCATCGCAGATCTTGCATGTGGTACAGGGACTTTGCTAAGGGCAGGTTACCAGCGGATAAGGAGGTTTCATGAAGAGTGTTCCGACTCGGCGGATTCATCACGAAGTTTCCACAGGAATGCGACGGAGCATGGGCTTATCGGAATCGATGTAAGTCCAATTGCTGCTCACTTAGCGTCATCGACGCTAGCCATTCAAGGCTACGGGGACGCTTACTCACAAACCCAGATTGGCTGGTGCGAAGTGGGAGGCGTACGAAGTGCTACAGGTTCAATTGAACTTTTCGAGGAGAGCAAAATCAAAGATTTGTTTGATCAACTGGGACATTCGATTCATGGCCGACAGACACCGTCTGCGATGGAGGATCCAATAAGCGTTGCAGATAACTCTGTCGGATATATTTTGATGAACCCTCCATATTCCCGGACGCGAGGCGGACAGAGCGCATTTGATATTGCTGGGTTGAGTGATATTGAACGTAAGGAATGTCAAAACAAATGGGGAAAACTAATAGCAAATGAACCTGCAAACAAAAAGGCAGGCATGGCAGCTACCTTTCTCGCTCTAGCCAAGAAGAAGCTTGAGATTGGTGGCCGTATGGGGTTTGTGTTGCCATTAACTGCAGCATTTGCCGAATCCTGGCAAGAAACGCGAGCAATGATTGAAAATGATTTTGAAGATATTGTTGTAATTGCTGTTTCCGGTGGGAAAGCATTGGGGGATGAAGCTTTCTCTGCTGATACCGGGATGGAGGAGATGTTGTTGGTATGTCGACGAAAGTCACATCAGCAAGTTCTTTTTGATAGGCATTATCAAAGGGGATTGATCGAAAAAAAATCCGAGTCAACACGCTCAACGAAAGAAGTGCCATCAATATTTTGTGTGACGCTACGAGATCCCCCACAAAGGCTAGGAGAATCTGGTGAAGTAGCAAAAGCGATCCTTCGGTCATACGAGTCCATGAGAGTATCGTTACAAACTCACCAGCGACCAATCCGATTGGGCAAGTCAGAAATCGGTCATATTATTCGGTTTGAAACCAAAGGCGAAGGGGATCCATGGGATGCTATAGGACTCAAATCACCTGAATTGGCTTTTACATGTAGATCATTGCAAAGAGGTATAGTTGAATTCGCAAATGAGCAATATCCCTTTGAAATTCCAATGTGCACTGTAGATGAGTTGTTTGAAGTTGGACCTACGCATGATTTGATCGGATCGACACCAGACTCCAGTTCGCCCCGCGGCGTTTTCGATATTTTTCCAATTATTGACGACTCAGATGCGATTGGGAGGGATAGATTAATGTGGAGTGTTGACGCAAAGAAACAAGATAGTCTGTTGTCAATTGCTACACATAAAGGAGTACCAAAGAATAGTGCTTCAATCAAGGAGGTCGAATCAGTTCGAAAAACATGTAGTACGCTTTTCTACAACAAGAATATGCGATGGACTTCCCAGAAACTACTTTCTACCATTACACAACAAAGTTATGGGGGGGGGCAACTTGGTTGTCACTAAAAGAAAACGACCAGAGGATTCAACATGCTTTTTGTTTGTGGGCCAATTCAACACTGGGAATGATTTGTCATTGGTCAAAAGGACAAAGAACACACAATGGCCGATCTAGAACCCAAGTAAATGCTGTTAAATCGATTCATTGTCCGAATTTCGGGGAATTGTCCGACGACAAACTAAATGTAGCGAGTAAATTCTTCACGCTAGTACAATCAATACCTCTGCGTCCAGCTTGTCAAGCACATGTAGATGAAATGAGAAAACGATTCGACGACTTAATTTTTGAAATTCTAGAATTGCCAGATGAAGCGAAGCTGGCAGTTGATCAACTGCGTAATCTTTGGTGCAACGAGCCGTCAGTACATGGCAACAACCGACAAGCGTTGAAGTTACTGAGCAATAACTGACTATCTGTCGCGATTGAAAAATCAGAGAATCAGGAAACAATTCGAGAAAGCAGCCAGATTACGTCGACGCGAAAGTCCTGTCCGGGTCTGACAGACCCGCGGCATTCGGCTCGCCGAAACCGGTTGAATGCGCCGTTGCAGCCCTGAATCGACAATGACGCTTCGAGTTATATTTGCCGGCACGCCGACGTTCGCCATTCCGTGTCTTGAGCGGTTGGTGAATTCGGACATTCATGTGGCCGCCGTCGTGACCCAGCCAGATCGCAGGCGAGGCCGCGGACAAAAACTGTCACCGCCGCCCGTCAAGTCATTTGCGACAGAACACGCCATACCGGTTATTCAAGCGGATCGGCTCGACCGCGATACGGTGGGGAAGTTGCTATCCTACCGACCCGATCTGATCATTGTCGCTGCCTATGGTTTGATGATTCCGGCAGCATTGCTGTCAGGACCTGCGCTGGGCTGTGTGAACGTTCATGCGTCGCTGTTACCGCGTTGGCGCGGTGCCGCACCGGTCGCCCGTGCAATTGAGGCGGGAGATACTGAGACCGGTGTGACAATCATGCAGATGGATCGCGGTCTCGATACCGGTGGCATCCTGTCACAGTCCAAAGTCGAAATCAAAGCCGAAGATACCACAGCCACACTTGAAGACCGGATCGCTCGCGAAGGCGCAACGGAGCTGATCAGAGTGCTGCCGATGATTTCGGAGAGCCAACTGCGGTCGATTCCGCAAAACGAGGATGAAGCGACCTATGCGGCGAAAATGACCAAGGCGGACGCGGTGATCGACTGGGACAGTTCCGCCGCGTCAATTGTCCGCAAGGTCCGTGCGTGCAATCCATGGCCGGTGGCGCATAGCTGGTTGCAGGGCAGCCGAGTCCGCATCTGGGAGGCGCAGGTTTGCGAACCTGGTCATGTCGGCGAACAACCCGGCAGCGTGATCCATTCGAACACCGAACAGGTGGTGGTATTGACGGGACAGGGTGCGGTCAGACTCGAGACTGTGCAGAAAGATGGCAGGAATCGAATGAAGATCCGAGATTTTCTTGCCGGAAATCCGATTGCGGAAGGGTTGAGATTCACACCGCGTGAGGCGCTTGACCGCAATTGACAGGAAAGTTCAGCAAAAATCCTCGACTGGCCGCCACAGTGGCGATCGAGCGGGTGGTGCACCGCGGACAGCAGTTGAACCGGACGCTTGATACCGCGCTGGCGGGCCATAAGGACGCCGACAGGCAGTTGATTGCGGAAATCGTAAACGGCGTCACCCGATGGTTCTGGCGGCTGGATGGGTACGCCAGCTCTCTTGTGGCAAGACCGCTGAGACGCAAAGATCGCGACGTTCACTATTTGCTGCTCACCGGCCTGTACCAGCTGGAATTCACCCGGGTGCCGGCACATGCCTGTGTCAACGAGACTGTTCAGGCGGTCAAGGAACTTGGTAAGTCCTGGGCGGGTCCCTTTATCAATGCGGTGATGCGGGAATTCCTGCTCAACCGGGAGGAACACTGCGCTCAGGCGCAGTCAGATGACACTGTCAGATATTCGCACCCGGCGTGGATGATTGAGGTGCTGAAGCGACAGTGGCCCGAGCACTGGAGTAAAATACTGCAAGCGAATAATTCCAAACCGGAAATGTTTCTTCGTGTGAATACCAGCGAGTGCAACGTAGAGGAATATCTGGACATTCTTGCAGACCACGATATTCCGGCGGTGGCAGACCGCACGTCTCCATTTGGAATTCGTCTGCAAAAGCGGGTTCGCGTCGAACAATTGCCCGGATTCGAAAAAGGGCAGGTTTCGATACAGAACCCGGCTTCTCAGTTGGTTGCGCCACTCATGGATTTCCAGCCCGGTCACCGTGTACTTGATGCCTGCTCAGCGCCAGGCGGCAAATTGTTGCACATGCTGGACTTATGTCCCGATCTCGATTCCGTCACAGCGGTCGATGTGGATGGGGGTCGATGTACGGAAATTGAGGACAATCTGCACCGTACCGGTCGAAGCGCGACGGTCATTGTGGCGGACGCCTCGCGCCCCGACGAATGGTGGGACGGCAAGCCGTTTGATCGTATCCTGATTGATGCGCCGTGCTCAGCCACCGGCATTATCAGCAAACATCCGGATATCAAGCATCATCGTCGACCCGAGGACATAGAACACAGCGTGTCCGTACAGTCGACACTGTTGGAGGCGTTGCTGCCGCTGCTGGACAGCCGCGGAAAACTTATCTATACAACCTGTTCCATTGTGCACGAAGAAAACGAGGGACAGGTCTCGGACCTGCTGAGGCGGCATCCCGAGCTTGAAGCTGAATCTTTGCCTGAAAGTCTCGGCATGCAAACCGGCAATGGTCGCCAGCGACTTCAGGGCGTGGACAATTCAGACGGCTTTTTCTATGCCGCCTTGAGATGTCGGAGACAATGATGTTCGCCAGCGCAATGGTACGCGAGTGCAGGCTTGCAAAAAGGGCGAGCCTCGTTGCGGTGGTTTTGATGGCGTTGCTGATTGCTTCTCCAGCGTTCGGATTTTCAATTACCTTCTTCGAC
This sequence comes from Acidiferrobacterales bacterium, assembly GCA_028820695.1. NCBI lineage: Bacteria > Pseudomonadati > Pseudomonadota > Gammaproteobacteria > Acidiferrobacterales > Acidiferrobacterales bacterium. The sequence goes on from JAPPIB010000049.1 coordinate 116,196, forward strand.
GCAACGCGTCAGGACAATGAGGTCAGGATCAAGATGGCGGCAGATCTCGTCCTGACAGAAGAGGTAATCAAGGCCATACAGGCGAATGTCGACGTCAATCTAAAGGTGCAGGTAAGGATCTACCGGGTGCGCAAGTATTTTTGGGACGATCTTGTTGTCGACACGGATGTCATCTACACAATCAGCAATTCCAATATCTATCGCGGTTACGAGATCAGGTCGTCTGACGGAAATCTGGACATGATTTACGATCGGCTTGACGATGCGCTCACCAACTTGGGTAAAGAGCGAGCTTACATGATTGTTGTTCCTGACGATCAGGCCAACCAACCGGACATCCGATACCGAGGCAAGTGCAGGATCTATCTTGATCGTTCGGCATTGCCATCTGTGGTCAGTACGACCGTCCAGTTCAAGCAGTCGTGGAAACTCTCCACTGAGTGGACAGAGTTCGAGTTGCCATGAGTGAAGCCCGTTCCAGAGTTGAGCAGATCGTACCGCTTGTATTGACACTTGCGGGCGTGGCTACAGTGCTGGCGACACTGGTGTTCTCGGGTGTCAGTACCATTTCGCTTGAGGACTTCGAAGACAATCTCACATTCGTATATCTTTTCAACGTCATCAGCATTGCGGTTCTCATAGTATTTATCGCAATCTACATACGCCGCCTGTGGGTCCGGGTGCATCAACGTGTCGCCGGAACACATCTCGCAATCAGAATCCTCAGAACTTTTGTAATTGTCTCGCTTCTTTCGCTGAGTGTCATCTACTGCTTTACGTTCTTTTCGGTTCGGGGGCTGATTTCCGGTTGGGTCGACAAACAGGTCAAGGACACCGTGTCGGAAGCAAGTAAACTCCAGGAGTTTTTTCTGGACGTGTTCAAGGAGAATATGGTGCTGGACTTGAGTGAGTATGTGGAGCAGCTGAAAACCACTGATAATCCACACGACATACCGCGCATAATTTTTGACGCCAGAATTGCTGGGAGTTTTGAGGAGGTTACCTACTTTTCCGACCCGGGCAGCCCGACCGGTATCATAGCCTCCAGCGCGGAATCGGTTCGGGTTGAGTCCCTGGTCCCAATCAACCCCTCCAACAGGCTGGTCGGAGATTTGCTGTCGGGGCAGGGACAGTTGAGCAGGGAACCGAAACTTGAGATTTTCAATCTCCCGGACGAAGGACCGATGCTCAGACTGCTGATCCCGGTCCCGCAAACCGGAACGAATCCCGATCGCTACCTGCAGGTCATCCAGAAACTCAGTGAGAGTTCCGAAAATCTTGCGGAACAGATCAGTGCCGTCGAGGCCCGCTACGAACGGCTTATCTTTCTGCGCAAGCCGATACAGATCAACTTCGTGATGACGCTCACGTTGATCATGCTGGTTGTGCTTTTGCTCGCCATAGGGATCGTGATGAAGGTGACGAACCGATTGGTACAGCCGATTCAGGCACTGTCGGAGGGGACCCGGGAGGTTGCTGCAGGTAACTATGAGCGGCTTTTGCCGGTTACAACCAAAGATGATCTGGGCAGTCTGGTCGAGTCATTCAACGACATGACAAAGAGGATCAAGACATCACAGGAACAGATAGAGGAGCAGCGATCATTTCTGGAAGTGGTTTTGCAGAATCTGTCGTCGGGCGTGATGTTCATTGACAATAGAACCGCTGCGAGCAACATCAATCTCGCTGCGGCATCAATCTTGGGAGTCGACGTCGAATGGTTTGAAAGACGCTTGCTCGACGCGACGATACGAAGTTGCCCGCATCTTGAGCCATTGCTGTCGCCCATTCAGGACGGCATGCTTGCTGATCGGGAGCAATGGAATGACAGTGTTGCAATCAATTCCGGACAGGAGACGAAAATACTGAATTACAGTGCAACGAGAATTCCAGGCGAGACGACAGAACATGTGAGTTATGTTGTTGTGATTGAAGACATTACAGACCTGGTACAGGCGCAGCGGTTTGAAGCGTGGACCGAGGTGGCGAAGAAGTATTCCCATGAACTTCTCAATCCGCTGCAACCGATTCGCCTGGCGGTTGATCGGATCAAGCTGAAGACTGACCTGAATCTGCCCAGCGAGACCAGTCATTCATTGGACCGGGCATTCAAGGCGATTGATCGGCAGTTGAACGCGCTGATCAGAATCGCGCAGAGTATGAAAGAATATGCAAATCTACCTGAGGATCTTGCTTTCGAGCGGATTGATATGAACGAATTGATCGGTGATGCGATCATTTTTCACTTTGAGGGGGACGAAGACATCCAGGTTGAAAGGGAGCTTGATCCTGAACTGCCGCATATCAGCGGCGATCCCAATCTGATGCTGCAGGTCATGAATAATATCCTGATCAATTCCAAGGATGCCGCAGGGGGCTTGAAAAGTCTGACGATCAGGATCGAAACAAAATATATTGAACCGGACGCCATCAGATTGAAGTTTGTCGACAACGGTCCCGGCTTCAGTCAGAATATGCTGGACAACGCTTTTGGACTTTTCGAATCGACGAAACCCGACAAGGGGTCGGGACTGGGTCTGAGCATCGTAAAAAAGATTGTTGACGAACATGGTGGCGACATCGAACTATCAAATAACCCCGATGGCGGTGCCCAAATCACCATCATGCTGAAGGCTGGGCAGCCCCACGCGCATGGTTGAACTGCTAAGCGGGTACGTTACGTAATTTGCTGATCTATGGTAAATGTCAAGAGTCACATTCTGGTCGTAGACGATGAGCTCGATATTCGAGACGTGATCGCAGATATTCTTGAGGATTATGGCTATCATGTCACGTCGGTGCACGATGCAGCCGCTGCGAGCTCAGCCGTGAGACTGAATCGATTCGACGCAATCCTGCTTGATATCTGGCTGCCCGGCAAGGATGGCATTACGCTTCTGAAGGAGTGGACAAGTCGGCAAGATTTCAACACACCGGTCGTCATGATGTCAGCGCATGGTACGGTTCAGACAGCCGTTGAAGCGGTTCAGCTGGGTGCATTCGACTATCTTGAGAAGCCGGTTTCCGCCGGCCGGCTTGACATCACTTTGCGAAACGCAGTCAGGTCCGGTACTGCAGGCTCTCACAGGACGGTATCAGCGACTGTTGACCGGGGTGGCTTGCAACTCGTCGGAAATAGCGAGGTTATGCAATTCTTGCGCAAGCAGATCGAGATTGCTTCGTCCACTGTATCAAATGTTCTCGTCGTCGGTGAGGCAGGCAGCGGAAAACGTACCATCGCTAGAATGATTCACAATGCAAGTCGCGGCGAAACAGCCCCCTGCGTCGACTACGACCAGCTTACCTCGGAAGCGGGGGAGCCGACAGTCTCCGAACTTGTTGCAAAAGCTGAGAACGGAACGATAGTGGTGTCGGATATCCATACCTATGATGGACATCGTCAGAATAAATTGCTGGGTGTGATCAATGCATTATCCGGGATGTCGGAGCAAGACTCGTCCGCGGGCATTCCGCGAGTCGTTGCAACCGTGTCGGACTCCATTTTCGCAGCAGTTGAACGCGGCTACTTCAGACGCGAGATCCTGAATCGGATGGCCGGGATGACTGTCAATGTACCCGCATTGAAAGAATACAGGGAGGACATACCGGAAGTGACCGGATATTTCACTGACTATCTGAGTCGTTCGGAAAATCTTCCGTACAAGCGGTTTTCGACCAGCGCGCTGAACTGCATGCGCAATCACTCGTGGGGTGGAAATCTATCGGAACTGACCAGCGTTCTTCGACAGGTTCTTGCAGACGGTATCGCAGAAACTGTATCCGATACCGACATTACACCGCTTCTGGTCGAGCGCATCGTACCGCAGGAACAGGTGATGCCTGACAATGGCGGAGAATACTACTACTCTTTGTCGTTCAGGGATGCGCGGGCCCAATTCGAACGATCCTATCTGCTGCATAACCTGAAGCAATTCGAAAGCTATGTGGAACTGGCGAAGAAGACAGGCCTTCATCGATCCAGTCTGTTCCGGAAGTTGAAGGAACACGGTATTGAAGTGGGTCCCGGATACGAAGGCGCGCAAAACAATACGGATAGTTCCTCGTGAAGAAGATTGTGATATTCGGTGCAGGCGCCGTCGGGTCCAGTGTTGCCGAGACGCTGTCGCATGAGGAGAACGATATTACCCTGATTGACCGAGACGAGACAGCACTCAGTCAGAAACTGGAATATCTCGATATCAAGACCATCTGTGGCACCGCGTGTGACCCCGAGACGCTGGATGAGGCAGACATTGTTGATGCGGATCTGGTGCTCGCAGTCACTGACAATGATGACACAAACATTCTTGTCTGCCAGCTGGCGCATATGCTGGGGAGTCGTCCGACGGTCATAGCACGGTTGCGCAACCCTGAATTTCACAAGCGCAAGGACGAGTTGTTCGGTTGCGAAGCCGACTCGAAGAAAATTCCCATCGATTCCATTTTCAGTCCGGAACAGTTGGTAACCCGTCAGATCCTGACGCTGATCAATCATCCCGGCGCACTCCAGATCGTTGAGTTTGCGGGCGGCAAGGTTCAGTTGGTTGCAATCCGGGCCGATGAGGGCGGAAAGCTCGTCGGTCATCGAATTGAGGAATTGCGCGAACATCTGCCCACAGTTGATTCCAGGGTGGCTGCGATCTATCGCGAGGATAGACCGATCATTCCCAAAAGAGATACCGTCATACAGCCGAAGGATGAGGTCTTTTTTGTTGCTGCGCATGAACACATCACCAACATCATGACGGAGTTGCGCTCGGTTGAGATGTCGTATGGCAACAGAGTGATGCTGGTTGGTGCCGGCAACATCGGAACCCGGCTCGCGCGCGAGTTGGAACAGGTGCAATGGAGAGTCAAGCTGATTGAGTATGATCGGGCTCGGGCGACTACAGTGTCGCACCAGCTTGCCGAGGGTATAACTGTCGTTCACGGAAATGCGACGGACAAGGATCTCATGATGAGGGAAAATATCGAGTCAACCGATGTGTTCTGTGCGGTAACCAACGAAGACGAGGTCAATATCCTGTCTGCCATGATGGCTAAACAGCTCGGCGCCAAGCGAACCATGGCGCTGATCAACAATTCAGCTTATGCCGCCTTGCTTGAACACACTGGCATCGACAGCGTGATCTCGCCCAGTCTGCTTACGATCAGCGCACTGTTACAGGACATTCGAAAAGGCGACATGGTTGCTGTTCACTCGCTTCGACGCGGAGCGGCGGAAGCCATCGAAACCGTGGTGCATGGTTCAGAGTCGGATTCCACGGTGGTCGGTTGCACCATTGGCGAACTCAAGTTGCCGGAAGGCGCGAACGTCGGCGCGATCTTGCGTAAGGATGAGGTGCTGATCGCGCACAGCAACATTGTGATTGAGGACGAGGACCACGTGATCCTGTTCATCGTTGACAAGGGTGACAAGCAAAAGCAGATCGAGCGGGTGCAGAAACTGTTCGAGCCCGGACCGCTGTGGTAAGACGAATTCAAATCGCCAACTGATCAACATCGGAATTCATGCACTACGAGGCGGTACTGAAGGTTGTCGGCATCCTTTTTGCGATGTTCAGCGTCTCGCTGATACCGCCGATTGCCATATCCTATTTCTATGGGGACGGTTCGCTGTTCGCGTTTGTCGTCTCGTTCGCGGTGGTCCTCGCGGCCGGCGTGATCATCTGGTTTCCGGTTCGCAACAAGCCTACACAACTCGGACCGCGTGAGGGATTTCTGACAGTAGCGGCATACTGGATTTCACTGGCTGTCGCCGGAACACTGCCATTTCTGCTTTCGGAAGACCTGCACATCGGATTTACCGATGCGTTCTTTGAATCGATGTCCGGCCTGACAACGACTGGGGCAACGGTGCTGACAGGATTGGACGACCTGCCGAAGTCCGTGCTGTACTATCGGCAGCAACTGCAATGGCTGGGCGGAATGGGCATTATCGTGTTGGCGGTTGCGGTGATTCCCATGTTGGGAATCGGAGGCATGCAACTGTATCGGGCCGAAATGCCCGGTGCCATGAGGAACACCAAACTTACGCCGCGAATCAAGGAAACGGCCAAGGCACTTTGGTACATCTACCTTGGCCTTACCGTGGTCTGTGCATTGGCTTACTGGCTGGCCGGCATGACCCCGTTCGATGCCATTGCGCACAGTTTCTCGACCATTGCCATCGGCGGATTTTCCACACATGATGCGAGTTTTGCGTTTTTTGAAAATGACGCGATCTTATATGTTGCCCTCGTTTTCATGATTCTGTCCGGAATCAATTTCGCTCTTCACTTTCGGGTGCTCAGCCGGTCTTCAGGATTTCGCGTCCTGAGCGGAATCCGGGCGCGCTTCAGGGACCGACGATCCAGGAGGAACCCGTTCCATACCTCGACCTTTGCGGGTGATTCGAGTTTTCGACAGTACCTCAGAGATGCTGAGCTTCGAACGTATCTGTCGGTTTTGCTGATTTCCGCCCTGATGGTGGCGGTCGTCCTGGTGCTGGCATACGATCACTACGAGAGTTCCTCGGTCACCATCAAACATGGATTGTTCCAAGCCATATCAATTGCGACAACTTCTGGGTTCACCACAACCGACTTCTCTTCCTGGCCGCTTTTCCTGCCGGCTTTTCTGTTGGCCGTCAGCATTATCGGTGGTTGCACCGGCTCCACAGCCGGCGGCGTCAAGGTCTTTCGAGTCATTTTGCTGTTCAAGCAGGGGAGACGGGAAATTCTGCAATTGATCCATCCGGATGCGGTTTTTCCCATCCGAATGAATCAGGCCCCTGTCCACGATCGGGTGATTAACGCGGTATGGGGCTTTTTTGTGTTGTATGTAGTCAGTTTTGTGATTCTCGCCCTGGTGCTGATGGCGACCGGACTCGACATGATCACCGCCTATTCGACGGTGACAGCCTGTCTTAACAATCTAGGTCCCGCGTTGGGAGACGCGGCGCAAAACTACCAGGAACTTTCGCCCGCTTCCAAGTGGGTGCTGGCGTTTACGATGCTGCTTGGCAGATTGGAACTGCTCACCTTGCTGATTCTGGTGACGCCGAGATACTGGCGCGACTGATTGACTCTCAATAGATGGGCGGCTCGCCCGCAGGGCGCGCCTTGAATCTGCGATGCAGCCAGAAATACTGTTCCGGTGCCCTGCGAATGAGTTTTTCGACAGTTGCGTTCAGTCGCTGTGCATCTTCGGTCTCATCCCCGACAAAGAAATCCTCGGGCAGGAGTTCCGTATGCAATTCATACCCGCTGCCGCCATCCTTGATGACTGAGAAACACAGAAAAACACGCGGCATCCTGAATCGGATGAATCTCGACATGGAGGTATAAGTCGCTGCAGGCACGCCGAAAAAGGGAGCGAATACCATATGCTTGAGATTTTTCGCGTTTTGATCGGGCAGAAAAAAGAAGGGAATTCCATTCTTCATTGCATCGAAAAATGGTCGCATGCTCCCCTTGGAAGAACACATTCTGATTTCATGTTCGCCCCGTTTTCGATATAGAAAATTCAGCCAGCCGAACGAACTCTGTATGCCGGTCAGCGCACAGTGATAACCCATGTCGAAGATTGGATTCTTGGGAGGCTCATACATTGCGACTACCGGGGAAAGTTCCCCGATTGAGCGTAACGTCAGCATTGGCGTGACAAAATGAGGGCAAAGCAGAATCAACGGCTCGCCTGTACCCAGATGGGTATTTAGAGTTTCACGTCCGTGCCACTCGACTTCCTTGTGGATTCGCCGCTGGCGTGCAAACAGGGCGAATCCCCAACTCAGTATGCCGCGTCCCGCATAGCGGAAAGTCTCAAGTGCGGTCCGATTGCGCTCATCCGCGGAAACTTCGGGGAAACAAAGTTCCAGATTTCGCATTACAACCGACTTTCTATCCTTATGCAGTACAAAAAGAGCGCTGCCCAACACTCCGCCAAGGTGCCAGCGCAAACGGCCTGGCAGTTTTGACGAACAGTACCAGAAAATCGAGCCGAACAGGCCGAAGAACTTATGCTTCAAGTGAGGTTCAGTATAGTGGCGGTCCATTTTCGGGTCGGGTTCTGAACCATCGCAGGGTCCACATATATTGTTCCGGTGCAGGATAGATGATATCTTCAAATGCCGAATTCATGAGCCGGGCATTGGTCTGAGGGTTATCTGTGGGGAAATTCGGCAAGGGTGGCTTTATGGTGATCTCGTATCGACCGGTATTAGGGTCGAGATAGGCGTATGTCGGCATCACCACCGCGTCGCCCAGCCGGGCCATTCGATCAAGTGTGGACAGTGTTGCGGTCTGTACGCCAAAGAACGGAACAAAAACCGAGTTCCTGGTACCCAGGTCCTGGTCCGGGATGTAGTAGCAATTGCGCTTTCGTCGCAAGTCCCGTACCATGCGTCCGATTCCGCCAACTCGCTTGTAGATCCTGAGGTTGAAACGTGACCGCCCGGAGATCACCTGCTCGTTGAATACCGGATTTCTCAGGTCCTTCATGATGGTACACAGTGGAATGTGCTGTGACAGTATGACTGCGGCCATATCAACCGCAATGACGTGAGGCGTGATGAGAATAATCGAGCGTCCGTCTTTCTGTGCACGAAGGCAATGGTCCAATCCCGTGAGGTTCACCCAACGATTCAGCCGGTCATTGCTGGCGGACCAGATCATCCCCAAATCAAGAATGGCCTGACCGAAGTGTCTGAAATGTCGACGGACGACCTGCCGACGTTTTTCGACCGGCCAGTGCGGGAAGCAGATCTCAAGGTTCTTGCTGGCTATGTTGCGTCGTTTGCGGTTGCTGGAATAGAGCAGCCAGCCGGCAACGATGCCCAACAATAGGATGATTCGTCTGGGCAGATATCCGACTGTCTTGAGCAGAAAAACCATGAATCGGGCAGACGACGACCGTAACCTCCTGATCCATACCCTGGCTGACATGACCGCAAATGAGTCAGGCAGGTCGAGATTGGACAGTCTCGAATTTTTCCAGGTTGCCCTGATCGATGAAAATCGCGAACTCACCGGTTGAACCTTTGCGTTGACTCTTGTTCCAAGTGGGGTTGTTCTAGAAATCTACGATACTTGGGAACGATACTTGCGAGGTGTTCAAAGTCTTCCCAACTGTCGATGTCATTCAGGCATGGCAACAGCACATCGAATCTGACTCCGAGTTGCTCTGAACGCGCCAGTACCGACTGCAGCACTGTATCGGTACTCCAGGCAATGCTGTCGAGCATGCCTGGTACGCATTGATGGGTGCCGATCAGGTAAAATCCACCGTCTGCACTGGGTCCGATTACATTCGCACCTTTCGCAAGGGATTCAAATGCAAATTCCAGAATGTCTGCGGTCACCAATGGGATGTCACAGCCCATTACGGCAACAGCAGTGGATGATTCAAGCCCTTCGCGGATCGCAGACTGCATTTTTTGCCCCAAGTCACCCTGAGACTGGGTGCCTGAGGTTACATTATATCTGAGTGCCATTTCAGTCAGTTCCGAAGGGGCTTTGGCTGGACTGACCAGCAATCTGACAGGTCCCGGCCAGCAGTCGGCGGCAATCGACAACGTGTCCCGAATCATCTCCAATGCAATGGCAGTTGCCGTTTCAGGCGTTGTGTGGGTGAGCAAGCGAGTCTTGACGCGCCCGGGCAGGGGAGCCTTGGTGAACAGCATCAGGGCAGGGCGGTCCATCATCGCACCTGCCTGTACAATCTGGCCAGTCTGTCCGGTGAGACCCCGGCCCAGTAAAGCAGCCGCATCATCCACATCAGCACGATGGTGCGAAGATGACCACAACTTTCCCATCGTCGGGCTGATGTCTGGATCGGTGTGCGGATTCTCACCATCGAACCGGTCGACTTCAACTTTCGCGACAGGGCTACATCTTCCATGATGGCGATTTGCGGAAAGCTGCCCACCTGCGCGAAAACGGCTCGATCCACAAAGATGGCCTGGTCACCTGTGCAGATATTGGTCAGTGCGGATCGCAGGTTCATCATTTTGGCCACCAGTCGCATCAATGAAGCTGAACTGCGGAACTGCACATCGAATCGACCCCAGGGACAACTGTCGGTCACGGAATTGGAAATCGTCGTTGCCGCGTCGGCAGGCACTGTTGAATCGGAATGCAAAAACCACAGGATCTGGCCCGAGGCGTGCGAACTTCCGAGATTCATCTGGGCGGCGCGACCCGCAGTTTCAGTTCGGATCAGGGTAATCGACGGATCCAGAATTTCGGCCAAGGCGGACTGCAGTCGACGTTCACTGGCATCGACGACGATGACTTCCACAACGCATTGCAGATTGACCAGGGCGTTGATCTGTCGCAGGACTTGTGGCGGTTCGTTACGTACCGGGACGACGATTGATACGGTCTGATGCTGAAACGGCTCGGTCGGATGCGACACGACAATGGTGCAAAGTACGAGTGTCTACAGTTTCCTGCCCCGAGCAGCTGCTACCCGCAGGCGCAAGGCATTCAGTTTTATAAATCCCTCGGCGTCCGACTGATCATACGCGCCACTTTCGTCATCGAAGGAAACAATTGCCTCATCATACATGGAATGGGCTTCGGATTTCCTTCCTGTCACAATGACGTTGCCCTTGTAAAGACGCAGGCGCACCTTGCCACTGACATACTGCTGACTTTCGTCGATGAGTTTCTGCAGCGCAACCCTTTCGGCACTCCACCAAAGGCCGTTGTAGACCAGTTTGGCGTAACGTGGCATCAGGTCATGCATCAGGTGGGCGACCTCCCGGTCCATCGTGATCGATTCCATCGCACGATGGGCCTTAATCAGTATCGTTCCGCCGGGTGTCTCGTAGCAGCCTCTGGACTTCATTCCGATATACCGGTTCTCGACAATGTCGATACGGCCGATACCGTGTCGAGCTCCCAGATCGTTCAGGGTCGAGAGGATTGCCGCCGGCGACCCGCACTCACCATTCACGGCAACTGCGTCTCCGGCTTCAAACTCGATTTCAACATCCTGCGGCTCATCTGGCGTGTGCTTGAGATCTCTTGTCCACTTCCACATGTCTGCCGGCGGCTCCGCCCAGGGATCTTCAAGCTCTCCACCTTCATAGGAGATGTGCAGGATGTTTGCGTCCATCGAATAATCTGCCTTGCCGCTCGCGCGTCTGTCGACGGCTATTCCGTGCTGTTGAGCGTACTGAAGCAGATCCTCTCTCGACTGAAATTCCCACTCGCGCCAAGGCGAGACAATCTTGACATCGGGCATCATCGCGTATGCTCCGAGTTCGAATCGGATTTGATCGTTGCCCTTGCCGGTTGCGCCATGTGCGATCGCCTCAGCCCCTGTTTTCCTTGCAATTGAGACAAGGTGAGCGGCGATCAGAGGCCGCGCAATTGATGTGCCGAGGAGGTATTCACCCTCGTACAGCGCGTTGATGCGAAACATGGGATACACGTAGTCGCGGACGAACTCTTCGGTGAGGTTCTCAACGAAAATCTCCTTGCAACCAAGTTCAGTTGCTTTTTCCTTGACGACATCGAGGTCCTCATTCTGACCGATGTCTGCGGTGAACGGTACGACTTCATAGCCGCGCTCGTCCTGAAGCCAGCGTAGGATGACAGATGTATCCAATCCGCCGGAGTAAGCGAGTACGATTTTCTTGGACATGTTCGGTTGGGAATTCAAAAGTCTGTCATGCCCGAATCGAGTCCAATCCGGGACAGAAATTATGCCATAAAGTCAGTTCATGTTTGCGTCCGCAGAAGGCTTTGGCTCAAGCATCAGGCGAGTCAGACTCAAATGGCGATCCATCCTGTTCATGGCAGAACCGCACCAATCTTTTTCCGCTCACCTTGCACCTGACTGACTCGCTCTTCCCTGAACGGTCAATCGAAAGTCCGCTGGAAGCATCGCCCTGAAATCTCTTTAGACAAGTCAAAAACAAGAAAAGCCCTGCCGGTATAATA
>JAPPIB010000050.1:0-57459 GCA_028820695.1 Acidiferrobacterales bacterium
GCTTCATCTCCTTTTCATCAAGGCTGATTCCTCGATACTTTTCCCATAGGCGAACAGGGGTGCAAAACGCAGCTCAGTTCAATGATTTTATTTGTCGTGCTCACGCACATCAAATAAAATCCTATTCACTATGTCGTCCACGACATAGTGGGGAATTTCAACCGGTATCCACAAGTGTTTGATGAAGGATCGAGAGGAGCTGTTAGCGTTTTACGATTTTCCGGCCAAGCACTGGCAGAGTATTCGGACATCGAACCCGATCGAATCGGCGTTTTCGACTATTCGGCACCGTACAAAACGCTCGAAAGGATGTTTAACCCGATCGGGAATGTTGTGTATGATGTTCAAATTGGGTCAGTGTACGCAGCAAAACTGGCGTCGGCTACGAGGTTTTAAGGAGTTAGGGAAAGTCATTGAAGGGGTGCAATTCAAAGACGGAATCGAAGTGAAACAGGAAACCGACCAGGTAGCCGCTTGAAACTCTCTGCCCCGTCACGCACCACTTTTAGCGATAACTCTGTTTATGAAGCATTTCAAAAGTTAGAATGCCTTAGGCAAACCAGCCTGTTTCAGAACTGAATTTGCAGTATGCCTTGATTTGATGGCACTATCAACTGGAAAATTAGTATTGGATTTTGGGCTGTACCATATCTCGTGATCTCCCTTTCCTTGCCTGACTTTGTTGCAGCCAGACTTAACAAGGATTCTTTTTAGTCTTCTGGTGTAATTCGCCACCAGTTAAGAAACCTGAAGTTCCTCTTCAAATCGCTTGTAATCAGCAGAGATTGAAATTTTGTCCGACGGTGCTTTCATCAGATGATTGTTGAGTTCACACAATTCCGGTACTAATACCTGTAATTTAGAAATTAATTTCTGTAGTGAGCTTGCTTCGGCTACTAATCCTGGGACATCATCACTGACCGCAACCCAAACCTGTGCTTCAGGGTCCCAACTGGCAGAAATACAAATTTCATTACTTTCACTAAACATTTTGTAAAAAACTAATCTATGTCCTAGCTAAGTGCATTAGGAAACTACGAATAAAATCAAAAGATACTTAACCTATTATACGATTTGTAATATTACCCAACTTAACCTCGAATCGAAAATTTGCAAAAGTTCGGATACGTTGGAACGCCAGGCTAACTGGCATTAGGGCAGTCGGTGAAAGTCCGATAGATGGTAAATGTTAACCACATGCTGTCGCCGCGAGCCGTGCGCCAATATTCGCGAGGGTATTGGTGAAGTGTCGGCAGCGGTACGCATAGCCATGATGATTGAGCATCGAAAACGAAGATGTACAGAGTGTCGAGGCTGTCAGCGTGGCCGAAGGCAATATCGGCTGTACTGTAATGGTGAGGTGCAGCTGAGCTCTGCGGTTTCGAGGGAATCGATGAATGTGCGCACGCGCTGTGTCGGGACCTGGGAGGGGTTTATCTTTCCTTGACGGTCGTGTCAAGGACGCTGAAAGAAAGGAGGTATTCTGAATTTAAAGATGAACGGGGTAAACCAGTCGGATGCAGGCATAGTACTGATGACAGCGGCGAACAAAGAGGCGCAAGCCTTGGCGGAGTCGAACGAGGGAAGGGCTGCAACCAAAGGGAATCTGCAAAGCCGAAGCACGTGCTGCACACGGGGGCGGCAGAGCGTGTCACAGGCGGTTGTCACCGTCTATGCTGGAAAAGCTCTTGAAATATGGCTTTTGTTAAGTGGCAATTAGGAAATTTTATGTGGTCACATTTCTAAATCTACCGCTTTCAAGAGTTGTTTTGAAATTTCGACACAAGAGCCTGTCAAATCCACCGTTGAAAAACGGATTTCGTGATTCTGTATTGTCATTGCTTCATTGACGGCTTCGCCAACTACTGGATGGAGTAGCAGTCCCGTTGCGTTTCGTGCCAATTCAGACTGCTCTGCGTATTCGCTGGAAAATTGCTTGGCACAGAGGAAGTTACAGCAAAGGCGCAGCAGCTGTTTACCAACAGGTTGTTAAATTTACGAAGCCGATACAGCGAGGCCGAAACCTTGCGTGTGTTTTACCAGGTATGGAATAAGCCGCTGGTAACGATCAATGGTGAGCACTTGATTTCGAGCGTGATGCGCCTGTGTGGCGGGAGAAACATTTTTTTCGGATGCATTGCCTATGGCACCGCGAATAAGCGTTGAAACTGTTATCCGACGCGACCCCCAGGTTATTGTTGCGAGTGGACACGGTGAGCAAGAACCGGAGTGGCTCGACGAGTGGCTGCAGTGGCCAACGATAACAGCAGTTGCCCAAAATCACCTGTACTTCATTCCGCCGGACATTCTACAACGCCACACCGTAAGAATCCTGGACAGCGCACAAATGATGTGCGAACATCTACATTCCGCCAGACCCTCCAGCAAATAAGCATTTTCGGTGTCGCAGCCGATATCAGTCATTCAGGCTGACAAGACTGAAAATCAGCCATCAACTGTCCGGCTTTATGCAACAGCTTTTTCAGGGTTCCCTGACCCAAAGTCTTCGCTGTCAAATCGTCACCCCAAACCATTGTGCAGCCGGTGGATTATTCGGCAGAACGAATTAAACGATTGTTGTGTGAAGCTTGCGGGGCGGAGGGGCAATGCCCATAGCCTTGTAAGTCGCAGCCTGGTCCGCATCGGCACTGGCTGTTATTCGGACATGCAGCATACGCCCGTCTTTTCGCTCAAATGAACTCGTCGTGCGGGTGATCGTGCAAAGCGCATCTCTCACCGTCGTCCAGCTGTCATGACAGCCATTAGCCTTCATCCGTGTGCGAAGCACACACACCGCCTGATAGGCTAATACCGTAATCAGCAAATGCCCATTGGCACGATGCTGCTTTTGGTGATACACCGGACGCAGTCCCAACTCGGATTTCAACGACCGGAATACCGCCTCTACCTCACTGAGCGTCATATAGGTGCGCCACATCGTCTCGACATCCCAGTCAACGATGTTGCTGCGAAAGCAATACACTCCGGGATGCGTGGCCATGGTGCCGTCAACCGGCTCGCAGCGCCACGACAGACGCTCAACCCGGGTCTGGCTTTCATCGCGATGAACATCAATCCTGTAATGCTGCGCCACTCGTGCGTTGGTTTTCTCAATGCGCCCGATCCGTCGCTCAATGTATTCCGCCTTGTTGCGCGCCTTGGGTTTTTCCAAAGCCTCATTCATCTGTGCCAAAGCGGCCTCAAATCGCTTCCTGAACCGATTGATGATGCCGTTTTCAGTTATGCAGGTTTTACGGTGAATGTTTACGGTGAATGTCTCAATTCGCCGGCACCGGCCAGGAAGGTTTCCAGAATGATTTCGGCTGCGATCATGTTCCTGAGCTCAGTTTTCTTTCGATTGCTGACGCGTCTGCTCAAGGCATTGATGCGATTTGATGATTCTTCGGTACTGAGTCTTTCGTTGGTTTCAAAAACCGGCAGGGCGTACACACGTTCGAGCATTCTCACAAATACCCTGATCTCGCCCGACAGATTCCCGTTGCTGTCCGAATCGGTGAATGGCACACCCACAACAAAACAGTCAGGTTTCCATGTATCCACCAAGCCTTTGATTTTTTCCAGGTCCGGTGTTCCGTTGCGAACGTGGACGATGTCGATACCCTGGGCGGTTCCAATCTGACGGTTGCCGGCGGCAACACCGATTCTCTGCGTGCCGTAATCGAAAGCCAGCACTGAGTTGAGATTCTCAAGTGACACTGCAGACGAGTCCAAGATGCCTAACTCAGATTGCAGGATGTTCTCAACGCGGGGATCACAGCGTCACCCCGGACTATCGGGTAATCTGTTCCGAAGGAGTCAGGCGTGACCTGCCACTGTCGATAGTGATTCGATATCAATTCCGACCAACGATGCTGCCTTGTGCCACCGCTCGTGGATTGGGGTATCGAACAGGATGGAGCTGTCAGCCGGTGCGGTCAGCCACAAATTTTCCTGCATCTCAGATTCCAGTTGCTCGCTTTCCCAGCCTGAGAAACCGAGTAAGAGAATGCATCGGGACGGACCGCGTTTTTCTGAGATTGCTTCAAGGACATCTCTCGACATCGTCAATCCGAGTTCCGAGCCGACTGCGATTGTCGCATCCCAACTGTTGCTGGAGTCGTGAAGAACCAGCCCTCTTTCCATCTGGACCGGACCGCCCAAAAAGACAGGGATGTCATTCTCCGGAACATCATCGACGTCAAGATCAAGCTCAGTCAATATGTCCTTCATGAAAATATCGGTCGGTTTGTTGACGACGATTCCGAGTGCGCCGGATTCGTTATGCTGGCAAACAAGAACAACACTGCGATCGAAAATCGAATCCGTCAGCGATGGCATTGCGACGAGAAATTGATTGGTCAGCCAGGACATGCGGGTGAGATGTGGTTGAAAACACTGGTCATAACTCGGGACATTATACAGAACGAATTTGGTCATAAGTTCCGCAAAAGCGTCGTAAACCCATGATGGAACCGCTCCATCGCCACAGATTCGACAGGTTTGACGGGATCTCGCGATTGCGCGATCTCGAACTCTCCGAGACGTTCTCGATTCCGTGTCGGTGCGCTTGAGGTCAGTCACAATCAGTACCAGTCCGTGGTCCTCACATCGAACACAATTGGACTTGGCTCGGTTTCCCGATTGTCTTCGGGTCCTGAACCGAATTCACCCGCCGCTGAGAAGCTGCCACTTGGCTTTTCAAGGCAGACTGCCGATTCAGGCAAAGAATTTTCAATCGGCAGTTCAAATAGAACATGAGTGAGACTCATTGCTGTATAGTTGAAGCTTGAATCCTTATTGCTTTGCACGGACAGTAACGGGTCTGGATCAGACAGCTGGCACATTGGCCGACAACACCGCGATAATCGATTGATTGTCTGACTCTGTCCGGTGCAAGGATACCAAAGTATGTCACAAGCCTCCACCAATCCGAATGACAGCTTTCTGACAGGCCGTACGGCTGTGGTGACCGGCGGATGTTCCGGAATCGGACTGGCATCCGCACGCAGTCTGGCACAATGCGGTGCAAGGGTAGCCATCGGCTCGCGCATAGGCAACCGAGACCAACGGGAAGTCGATGCAATCCGCGACTCGTTTTCGGTCTACGGGCAAGATGTCTTTTTGGGACATGTGGATGTATGCGATAGCGATTCGGTTGCAACTTTTGTTTCCGCAGTTCGTCAGCGATTCGACCGGGTTGACATCTTGGTGAACTCCGCAGGCATTGCCGTTCAGCACGCCGTTGCCGGACATCCCGACGCGCCTTGGAATCAGGTGATTGAAACCAATCTGACTGGTGCGTTTCGCATGACGCGCACGGTAGTGGCTGAGATGATCGAGCGGGGCTGGGGAAGAATCATCAATATCGGCTCCACTGCCGCGACAGTCGGTTGCGAAGACAATGCAGCGTACTGTGCATCCAAGGCGGGACTATTGGGATTGACCCGTTGTGTGGCACTTGAGGGAGCGCCGCACGGGGTCAGCTGCGTAATGATTTCCCCGACCTGGGTCGAGACTAAAATGATGCGCGACGATACCGAGCTGATGGCGCAGCGCGAAGGAGCCGGACGCAGCTCATCCGATGTCATTGCCGACATAATCGCCGACAATCCCCAAAATCGGATGATCCAGCCAGAAGAAATCGCGGCGACGGTGATCTTCCTGTGCCGGGAAGAGGCTTTCGGCATGTCCATGGACAATATTCAGGTGACTGGCGGAGCGCTTTGGTAATCGAAACTCCCTGGAATTGAATCTGCAACACATGCCTGGCCATAATTTCAAGCTGACAGAGCAGGGAAAGGACCCGTACACGACACTTGCCCGTGCCAGCCGATCGTTCAGAGCGCTTGCATAATGAAAATCTTGATCTATTCGGATTTGCATCTTGAGTTTTCGAACTGCGATGTTCCGCGTTCGGGTTACGATGTCGTCGTCCTGGCAGGTGACATACACTTGGGCAGTCAGGGAGCGAGTTGGGCGAAATCCAATTTCACGGAAGTACCGGTCATCTACCTGTGTGGCAACCACGAATACTATCGCGGTGAAGTGGCTGCTGTGCACCATGCAATCCGACAGGAGACCAAAGGCTCCAACATACACTTCTGCGAAAATCGCTCAGTCGAAGTCGGCAACGTCAGGTTTCTATGCGCCACGTTGTGGACAGATCTGAGGAGTACCGGCGATGAGCTGCAATTGAAGGCTCTGGGGTCTCATATGATGAATGACTATCGTCTGATCAAGTTTGGAGATCGGGTGCTTGACCCTGACGACACACAGCGCTTCCACTTCGAGTCGCGTCGCTACCTTGAGTCGGAACTCAACGACTCGTCTCGCGCCGCAATGAAGACCGTTGTCGTCACGCATCATGCGCCATCATTGAAATCACTTCGATATGAAAGGGTTGATCCGGAATTCTCGTCTTTCTACGCATCATCGCTGGATGATCTGATCATGCAAAGCCAAGCCAGTTTGTGGATTCATGGACATACCCACGAGTCCGTCGACTATCAGATCGGCACGACACGTGTTGTTTCCAATCCCCGCGGTTACTCAACAATACCCAATGAGCACGGCAACCCAAACTTCAGGGCAGAATGTATAATCAGCGTTCAATGAATCTCTCATCGACGCCCGACAAATTGAGCCATCACGATGAGCGTCCGAAAACTCTTTTGATTGATTGGTGAAGTGGGCAGCAGGCGCAGTGCTGTGGACCTCGAGATAACTCCAACACGACTGGAAAAAGCCAACGCAATACGCGCGTTGGCAATGGACGCGGTGCAGGCCGCAAAATCCGGACATCCCGGTATGCCGATGGGCATGGCCGACATCGCCGAAGTGTTGTGGTGCGATTTGCTCAAGCACAATCCAGCCAATCCGAAGTGGCGTGACCGCGACCGGTTTGTACTGTCGAACGGGCATGGCTCAATGCTGATCTACGCCTTGCTTCACCTGACCGGATATGAACTGTCGCTGGATGAGATCAGGAATTTTCGTCAGTTGCATTCGAAAACACCGGGCCATCCGGAATATGGACTGACACCCGGCGTCGAGACCACGACAGGTCCGCTGGCGCAGGGACTTGCAAACGCAGTCGGTTTCGCCATGGCAGAGAAAGTACTGGCAGCACAGTTCAATCGGCCAGGCCATCAGATTGTTGACCATTACACCTACGCGTTTGTCGGCGACGGTTGCCTGATGGAAGGACTTTCCCATGAGGTGGCTTCGCTGGCCGGTACCCACAAACTCGGCAAGCTGATTGTGATCTATGACGACAATAATATTTCGATTGACGGAGAGGTTTCCGGTTGGTTCACTGACAATTCTGCCGATCGGTTCCGTGCTTATGGCTGGCATGTAATCGATGAAATTGACGGCCACGATCCGACGCAGGTGAAAGACGCGATCGGTGCCGCAATGCTGCAAACTGACCAGCCGAGCATGATCTGCTGCAAGACCACCATCGGATGGGGCGCGCCCAATAAGGCGGCAACAGCCGCCGCGCATGGCGCACCGCTCGGCGATGATGAGATCGCACTGACCCGAAAGAATATCGGGTGGGAGTATCCAGCATTTGAAGTTCCCGCTTCCATCTATGCCGCGTTCGACAGCACTGCGCGCGGCGCTCAGCTTGAATCGCAATGGAATGAACGGTTTGTCTCTTACCGAGAGGCATACCCGGAACTTGCGGCTGAGTTCAGGCGTCGCATTGATGGCGAGTTGCCGGGAGATTGGAATTCCAGCAGCGCCAAAGCAGTTGCTTGTGTCAGCGACACAGCTCTCGCCACCCGACAGTCCTCAAAAGTCGCACTTGAATCATTCGGACCCATGTTGCCGGAACTCATTGGAGGGTCTGCCGACCTGACGGGGTCCAATCTTACGTTGTGGAGTGGCTCAACGGTCAATGACAGCTCCAATCCGCAGGGCAA
This sequence comes from Acidiferrobacterales bacterium, assembly GCA_028820695.1. NCBI lineage: Bacteria > Pseudomonadati > Pseudomonadota > Gammaproteobacteria > Acidiferrobacterales > Acidiferrobacterales bacterium. The sequence continues at coordinate 7,929 of JAPPIB010000050.1, forward strand.
CTACATCTATTACGGCGTGCGGGAGTTCGGAATGACCGCGATCAACAACGGACTTGCACTGCACGGCGGGCTCATTCCATACGGGGCGACATTCCTGATGTTCTCGGAGTATGCCCGAAACGCAATTCGGATGGCTGCACTGATGCGGGTGCGATCCATCATGGTCTTGACACACGATTCAATCGGGCTTGGCGAGGATGGACCGACTCATCAAGCGGTCGAACAGGCCGCGACCCTGCGATTGATGCCGAATTTGTCGGTCTGGCGTCCGTGTGATTCACAGGAGACGCTGGTTGCATGGAAAGCTGCCATTGAACGCAGCAACGGACCGACATGCCTGTTGCTCTCGCGCCAGAAGACATCACAGCAGTCGCGTGACCCCGCTGCAACAGATCAGATCGCAAGAGGCGGGTACGTCCTGATGGACTGCGAAGGCATTCCGGAAGCCTTGATCATCGCCACCGGCACCGAAGTGGAATTGGCAGTTAATGCGGCTCGGTCACTGGCAGCGGCGGGCAGGCGAATCCGCGTGGTGTCGATGCCATCTACGGATGTCTTTGAATCGCAAACTGAACAATACCGGGATTCGGTTCTCCCGCCGAGTGTATCCGCACGCGTCATCGTCGAAGCGGGGGTTACCGCCCTGTGGTCGAAAGTTGCGGGGCCCGGCGGACGTATTCTGGGCGTGGACCAGTTCGGTGAGTCGGCCCCGGCCGAAGATGTATATAAGCTGTTTAACCTGACTGCCGACGCAGTCGAGCAAGCAGTACTGCAGCTGCTCGATTGACAGGCGCGTTGAACAGGTGTTCAACCATTCTCAAAATAGGTAGATATAACCATGACAGTAAAAGTCGCCATCAATGGATTCGGCCGAATCGGCCGCAACATCATGAGAGCACTATATGAATCACCGAAGCATGACCTGGCTGTGGTCGCGGTCAATGATCTGGCGGATACCGAGACCAATGCGCATTTGCTCCAATACGATACTGTCCATGGAAAATTCGCGGGGACGGTTGAAGCAGTGGATAACGGATTTACGGTGGATGGCAACCTCGTGCGCACATTTTCGCAGAGAGTACCCGCAAGTCTTCCCTGGAGCGAGCTGGATATTGACCTTGTTCTGGAATGCACGGGGTTTTTTGCGAGCAAGGACAAAGCATCCGGACATCTGGAAGCGGGGGCTTCCAAGGTTCTGCTTTCGGCACCCGGAAAAGGGGTCGATGCGACGATCGTCTACGGCGTGAATCACGATGTCCTGGATGCCTCGCATACCGTAGTCTCCAACGCTTCATGTACCACCAACTGTCTGGCACCGATTGCCAAGGTTCTGAATGATGCGTTTGGAATCCGCTCCGGATTGATGACAACGGTGCATGCTTTCACCAATGATCAGGTGCTGACTGATGTATTCCACACCGATCTGCGGCGCGCCCGGTCGGCGACCCAGTCCATGATTCCGACCAGCACCGGCGCCGCGGCTGCGATCGGCCTGGTCCTGCCGGAACTGGATGGCAAGCTGGATGGTTTTGCGGTACGGGTGCCGACGGTGAATGTGTCATTGGTCGACCTGACAGTTGAAACCGAATCAGATGTCAGTGTCGAGGCAATCCACGAATCAGTCAGATCGGCGGCACAGGGCCCGCTTGAGGGGATACTCGCATTCAATGACAAGCCGCTGGTTTCGGTCGATTTCAACCACTCCTCGGTGTCATCGGTTTTTGAGGCATCGACCACCCGAGTCGTGGGCGATCGGGCGGCCAAGGTATGTTGCTGGTATGACAACGAATGGGCATTCTCGAATCGAATGCTGGATACCGCAGCAGCATTCATGAATGTTTCCTGACGCTGAATATGTTGAGACTGCAACAGGTTGATATTCAAGGCAAACGGGTGGTGATCCGTGCCGATCTGAACGTGTCGATTCACGATGGTGAGCTATACGGCAAGGAGCGTATTCACGCCGCGATGGATTCGATCAGATACGCGTTGGATCAGAACGCCTCGATTCTGATCCTGACACACCTGGGTCGGCCCGAGGAGGGAAAGTCTGACCCCGATTATTCGCTTGAGCCTGTTGCCAAAGCGCTTTCCGAACTGCTCGGGTGCGAGGTCCAGTTCCTGCGGGACTGGATTGGGGGAGTGTCCTTGCAGCCCGGACAGGTGGCGCTGTGTGAGAATGTCAGATTTCTCAAAGGAGAGGGGTCCTGTGATCCGTCACTGAGCCGACGGATCGCCGATCTTGGAGATGTGTTCGTGTTCGACGCATTCGGTGCCGCGCATCGCCGGCAGGCTTCGCTGACAGGCGTCATCGAATTTGTCGAGACTGCTTGTGCAGGACTGCTGGTCCAGCAGGAGATCGACTCACTTGATCGCGCGCTGAATGAACCGGCGTCACCATTCGTATCGATCGTAGGCGGTGCGAAAATTCAGGGTAAGCTGCAGACGCTGGAACAGCTCTCAGGCATGTCCCGGTATCTGATTGTGGGCGGGGGTATTGCGAACACATTTCTTGCGGCGAGTGGATATGGCGTTGGCAAGTCACTTTATGAACCTGAACTGCTGGGCGTCGCGCAACGGGTTCTGTCCACAGCCGAGTCTGCAGGATGTGAGATTCCCTTGCCGCGGGATGTGGTGGTAGCGCCGCAGCTCGCACCCAGTATCGAGAGTTGTGAGAAACAGATAGACGAAGTTACAGCAGACGACATGATTTTGGATATCGGCACCCGAACCCGGCAGATGTATCAGTCAATCATCGCCGAATCCGGGACCATCGTATGGAACGGTCCGGTCGGCGCATTTGAATTTGCACCTTTCGATATGGGTACACGTTGTGTTGCTGAGGCCGTAGCAGCGAGCGGGGCATATTCCGTTGCCGGTGGCGGCGATACGCTGGCGGCACTGGAAACATTTGAACTGATGGATCAGATTTCATACGTCTCAACAGGCGGCGGCGCATTTCTGGAGTATGTTCAGGGCAGTGAATTGCCCGCAGTCCGGGCTTTGGAAGAACATGCCGCCAGATACGCAGCCGCACATGTGGCAGCTTGAGCGGGAATGGTATTGAGGCAGACAAAAATTGTAGCGACGCTGGGTCCGGCAACTGATTCGGACCGAGAAATGAAGCGACTCATCGAGAAGGGTCTGAACGTTGTCCGGGTAAACCTTTCGCATGGAACGGGCGACGATCACCGAAAGAGAATCGAGTTGGTGCGAAAACACGCTTCATTGCTGAACAGGCCGATCGGCATACTCGCCGACCTGCAGGGGCCGAAAATTCGGATCACCCGATTCATTGACGGACAAGTCATACTGCAGGAAGGCGAGAAGTTCGAACTTGATGCTGAACTGGAAGAGGGTGCCGGTACCGGCAAACGCGTCGGTGTCACCTACAAGAATCTTCCGCGCGATGTCAAACTTGGAGATGTCCTGGTCATCGATGACGGAAATATCGTGCTGAGGGTCACTGAGGTTCTGGATCCTGTCATCACCACCGAGGTTTTGGTCGGCGGACCATTGTCCGATTCAAAGGGAATCAATCGGCAAGGCGGGGGTTTGACCGCGGAGTCTCTCACGCCCAAGGATCATCAGGATATCCGCCTTGCTGGCGATATCGACGTGGACTATCTGGCGGTTTCGTTCGTACGCAACGCGGTCGATGTGAACTTTGCCCGCGAACTGTTGCGGGCGACCGGTTGTGAGGGTGGCATTGTCTCGAAGATCGAACGTGTCGAAGCGGTTGAGAATTTTGACGAGATTGTGGAAGCGTCAGACGGAGTGATGATCGCGCGCGGAGATCTCGCGGTCGAAATCGGTAACGCCCAATTGCCGGGAGTGCAGAAACGTCTGATCAAGGCGGCCCGCAAATGCAACAGATTCGTCATCACCGCGACACAGATGATGACTTCGATGATTACGAATACCACACCGACGCGGGCGGAGGTTCTTGATGTCGCCAATGCGGTACTGGACGGTACCGATTCGGTCATGCTTTCGCAGGAGTCGGCGGTCGGCAAGCATCCGGCCAAAGTTGTGGCAACGGTCAATCGAATTTGCCGCGGCTCGGAATCGACTGATCCGGCGGTGGATCGTCTGGAACGCAGCGAAGAGCAGTTTTCCGGTACCGAAGAGGCAGTCGGAATGGCGACCATGTACACAGCCCGGCACTTTGATGTCACCGCAATTCTCTCGTTGACCGAATCCGGGTCCACTGCCAAATGGCTCTCGCAGACATTGTCCGGAATCCCCATCTATGCGCTGACCTCGCACGCATCAACACAGCGCCGTGTGACGATGTTCAGGGGGGTTCATCCAGTCGACTTTGAAATGGACAAGGACTCCGATGTGCCGATCGAACATCAGGCGGTGAGTGAATTCCTGGACCGGGGAATTATCGAGAAGGGTGACATCCTGATCGTCACGCGGGGCGAGGTGACCGGGATCAAGGGTGGAACCAATACAATGAAAATCATAACCGTTTGAATCAGATTCAGCGGCGAATTTATGTCTTTGAGGTATGGAGAAGCAGGATATGGAATTGGAAAGACTTGAAGCGACAGCGCGCCAGATGGTTGCTCCGGGACGGGGCATTCTTGCCATGGATGAAAGTACCGCAACGTGTACTGCCAGATTTGACAAGCTTGGCGTTGCATCAACCGAGGAGAACCGTCTCAGTTATCGGCAAATGCTGGTCACAGCACCAGGTATTTCAGACTACATCAGCGGAGCGATCTTATTTGACGAGACCATTCGTCAGAAAGTGAAAGGCGAGGTTCCGTTCGCTTCATATCTCGACCGCATCGGGATTGTTCCTGGAATCAAGGTGGATAAGGGGGCCAAGGTATTGGCCGGACACTCGAGCGAGAAAGTGACTGAGGGTCTGGACGGTCTTCGCGAACGACTTGAGGAATACGTCACACTGGGTGCCAGATTTGCGAAGTGGCGCGCAGTCATCACAATCGGTGACGGTATTCCGACAGACGCCTGTATCATGGCCAACGCACATGCATTGGCGCGTTATGCGGCGTTGTGTCAGGAAGCCGGTGTGGTACCGATCGTCGAACCGGAGGTTCTGATGGACGGAACCCATGACATCGCAACCTGTCGGACCGTAACGGAAACAACCCTGGGTGTCGTTTATGAACAGCTTCACCAGCAAGGTGTTGTGCCAAGTGGCACCGTGCTCAAGCCGAATATGGTGCTGTCGGGCATGGACTGTGCGCAACAGGCCAGTGTTGACGAAGTGGCCGAACAGACAGTCGACTGTCTGCGGGCTACGGTACCTTGCGAGGTGGCGGGTATTGCGTTTCTCTCAGGCGGTCAGACCGACGAGAAGGCGACTTTGCACCTTAACCGAATGAATCAGCTTGATGTCGATCTGCCGTGGCCTCTGACTTTTTCCTATGGACGGGCGTTGCAACAGGCTCCGATGAAGGCATGGAGCGGTGACAATAGCAGGCAGGCGGAAGTTCATGGCCAGGCATTGCGCCGGGCAATGGTCAATGCATACGCGTCCAGGGGTGAATATACTAGCGAGATGGATGGTGAAGCCGCCTGAACGAGAGAACTCGCCGTGACAATTACAGTTCGATTTTTCGCAAGCCTGGCAGATCGGGTCGGTCGACGCGAGCAACTGATTTCGGATGAAGGCATCCATACCGCGAGAGATGCATGGATGCATTGCGTGAGCGAAATGCCGATCCCCGGCAATGCCTTGGTTGCGATCAATCGGGAGTACTCGGACTTTGACGCAACGGTCAAGGAAGGCGATGAGGTCGCCTTTTTCCCACCTGTTACAGGAGGATAGCAGTGCGAATCGAAGTGCTTGAGTCGGCTTTTGATCCTTGGCAGGAGGTGCTTGAGCACGAGTCGTCACTGACGCCGGGTTCATTCGGCGCGACGGCGGTTTTTGTCGGTACCATGCGCGACATGAACGAAGGTGATGCGGTTACCCGAATGACGCTCGAGCATTATGCGGGAATGACAGAGGAGCATCTTGCCCAAGCGGCACATCAGGTTCAGGCTGACCACGAAACAGTGGATGTCGTAATCTTGCATCGAATCGGTGATATCGCACCGGGTGACCCGATAGTATTGGTGGGAGTGTGGTCCAAGCATCGCGCTGAAGCATTTGAAGCTTGCGAGAAGCTGGTTGAATATCTCAAGTCACAGGCACCGTTCTGGAAGAAGGAGCAGCTATCCGACGGTGCGAATCGCTGGGTTGAGCATAATACCCCAGGCCCCAAGGGGGCTGTAAAATAGACAGGTAATTGAATATGGACGAAACAACCCGAACTGAAATAGAAGCAGCGGTATTTCGGCATCTTGTGGGGCACTTTCGCTCTCATACCGAGGTGCAGAACATCGATCTGATGAATCTGGCGAATTTCTGCCGCAACTGTCTTTCCAAATGGTATCGCAGTGCAGCCGAGGATCGGGGTCACGAGCTCAGTTACGAAGAAGTTCGCGAGATCATCTACGGCATGCCATATTCGGACTGGAAGGAGAAATATCAGACGGAAGCGACTGCACAGCAGAAACAGGCGTATCAGGCTAGGACAGAGTCGGATCCATCAGGGCACTGAGACTTCTCCCGATTGAGTTGTTCCTCGTGCCCGAACGTCTGTTGCAATGGGTACCGCAGTCAATTGGAACAATCTATAGTTCGATTAACACCACAACCAGTGTCGGGAATTCAGTGTTGGCGAGGCCTTCAGCCAAGTACCGCCTCAAGTTCGAGGCGGTGACGAACGGTCCGGTTTCTGAGCGACAATGAAGCTTTTGGTTTTCGATTGTGGAACACAATCGTCATCTGCCGCGACAATCCTCAATTGGTTGAATGCTGTCTTGAGACTGCCTGGCTTGAGAACGTAGTCGGAGTTGAAACGCGGGTTGATATTCAGGAAATTCTGATTGAACGTCTTCATTATGAGCAAGCCACCTGGTCTGAGTGCCGCCTGCATATTCTCCGCCAATTCCAGGTTGAGGTAGTTGAAACACACGATGGCATCTGTTGATTCAGTTGCCAAGCGGGTTTCATTCAGGTCGGCCGCAATGGCATGTATCTGGACGTCGGATTCCTGTGCGAGCGTTTTACAGCGTCGAAGCGCTTCCCGACTGCAGTCCAACGCTACTGTAAAACAACCGAGTTTGGCCACAAAGACTGCATTTCGCCCGGTTCCGCAGGCGAGGTCGATGACGGTATGCGCCGGTTCGAATCTATCGCTGTACTCAACGAGCAGCGGATCCGGCGTCAATTCATTCCTGTGCTCTTTTCGCCGGTATTTCCGATCCCATTTTGCCGCATCAGACATGAATCATCCGACACTGTCATACGAGTGCCTCGAACGGCTCCACGGTAACCATGGTCCCTGCGGCCATATCGCCTGATGTCAATGGCAGGACAATGTAGCAGTTGGCGCGGCTCATGGAAGTCAATACACCGGAACTCTGATTGCCGGTCGATTCGACCACCGGCTCCCCGTTGGCGTTGAAACTTAGGATTCCGCGCTGAAACTCCAGTCTGCCGGGACGTTTGCGAATTGGATTGGCAATTCGCGCGAGCAATTGAATCGGAGTCGATGGATTTTCGCCTTTCAGGCGACTCAGTGCGGGACGAACGAACTTGTCAAATGTGACCATGACCGATACCGGATTTCCCGGAAGACCGAAAAACCAGGTTTTGCCGATCTTGCCGAATGCCAATGGCCGTCCCGGCTTCATAGCGACCTTCCACAGTGTCAGTTCTCCCAGAGATTCGAGCGCCTGCTTGACGAAATCCGCATCGCCCACCGACGCGCCGGCAGATGTGATTACTGCATCTGCCTTTGCCGCGCCGACTTTCAAGGCGGTGATTGTCTGCTCGAGGTCATCGCGGACGACGCCGAGATCAATGGGTTCTGCCTCGGCACTCAGGAGCATTCCATACAGTGTGTAGCGATTGCTGTCGTAGACATCCCCCGGGTTCAGTTTCTCGCCGACTGCCCGCAACTCATCCCCGGTGGAAAAAAATGCCACCTTGGGTTTCCGATACACCGACACCTCGCTTCGGCCGACCGAGGCCAGCAACCCAAGTTCCGCGGTTCCGATCTTTCGACCATTTGCCAATGCGATATCACCGGCGGCAATGTCCTCGCCGGATTGCCGAATATGCTGCCCCGGCTGATGTGTATTGATTGTGGTGACGACATCGTCGTCGACGCGGCAGTCTTCCTGCATTACAACCGTATCCAGTCCATCGGGTACAACACCACCGGTGAATATTCGGACACAGCCACCGGTTTTGACCTCACCGGCGAACGGACTTCCGGCTGCTGAGGTGCCGACCCGGTACAAGGTGGATTGTGCATTGTTGCCTGCCAGGTCGGAGTATCTGCAGGCATAGCCGTCCATCGCCGAACTGCGGTCAGTCGGTACGTCCTGATCCGCGCAGACATCTTCTGCGATGATACGGTGCAGTGCGTCTCGAATTGGCAATCGTTCTTTATCGGTGACCGGTGTGACGCTTTGCAGGATTGACAATAGCGCTTCCTCGTATGGCGTGGAGGCCGCGTCAAAATCGGCCATGCAGCTGTCATTCAAAACAGGATCAGCCATCTTTGCGTTTCCAATGCCCTGAACGTCCGCCGGACTTCTCGATCAGTTGTACGGATTCGATGATCATCCCGCGGTCGGTCGCCTTGCACATGTCGTAAACAGTCAGCAGTGCCACTTGAACCGCCGTCAGCGCCTCAATTTCCACTCCGGTCCGGTCGCGGGTCTCGGTCGCCGCCCGACAGTAAACACTTGATGTCGGCCGGTCGCACTCAAGATCGACCGTGACATGGGTCAGGGATAATGGATGGCACAGCGGCACAAGATCCGAAGTCTTTTTGGCTGCCATGATTCCGGCAAGGCGAGCCACTCCCAGAACATCCCCCTTTTTGTTGGTGCTGGATATGATTTGCTCAACAGTGGATAATGACATTCGGATACGCCCTTCTGCGACAGCTCGCCGGGCTGTAGGTTGCTTTTCGCCCACATCGACCATGTGCGCATCGCCTTGTTCGTTGAAGTGTGTGAGTTTTGACATGGTTGTCAGAAAGCGGTATCTTGGGAATGATCAAATACTTTTACATAATAAACTGATACGATGGACGATTCCATTTTATTGCGCTACAACCGGCAGATCATGATGACCGAATTCGGCATCGAAGGTCAGCAGAGAATCATGGATAGCGCCGTCTTGGTCGTTGGTCTGGGCGGATTGGGGTCTGCGGTTACGATGTATCTCGCCGGCAGTGGAGTCGGGCATCTTGTATTGAATGATTTCGATACAGTTGATCTGTCCAATCTCCAGCGCCAGATTGTGCATTCAAGTCAATCTGTCGGTATCTCCAAAGTCGAGTCGGCCATACAGACACTGACCGCATTGAATCACGAAATCAAGATTACCGGAATCGATCGGAAGTTATCAGGTTCGGAACTCTATGACCAGGTCCAATCCGTTGCTGTTGTTGTTGATGCAACGGATAATTTTGATATTCGATTTGCGTTGAACGAAGCCAGCGTGGCAACCCGGACGCCGTTGGTTTCAGGTGCCGCGATCCGAATGGACGGCCAGTTTGCAGTATATCGACCTGATCTGGGAGACAGCCCTTGCTTCCGGTGTCTGTATGCTGCGGAAGATGAGCCTGTTGAGCGGTGCAGCGAAACCGGAGTGCTGGGCTCGGTATGCGGTACTATCGGTTCGTTGCAGGCGACCGAGGTTTTGAAGATTATTGCAGGCGTCGGCACCAGCGCGCATGGCAAGTTATTTCTGTATGACGCCAGCAGGTTGGAATGGCAGGAAGTCACAATACCAAAGGACCGGCGTTGCCCTGTCTGCAGTTCCGTGGTTTCAGCCGCCACAGCTGCTGGCTGAGCCCGCCGGCGTGAATTGGCGGGCATTCGTGCCGGCCGTCTACGGCAAATAAATGCAGGTCAGTCCCGGCGCGCCGGTTGAGCAGTTGAACTCATCCGGTTACGTGTCCGGACACTCGCATCGCGATCTACAGGTCAAATCTCTTGCGTATGAACAATTTGACCGACTTTCTTTCCTTGCGTTCCAGATTGGAACCGATTTCGCCTGAACGTCGCAAATCCTTCTTGATTGCTTTCCAGGAAGAACCCACGCTCTCAGGCGTCAGTTCCAGATCGGCATAGATACAACTGTCACACACGATACGTTCAAAAAATACTTTCTTTCCCAATTCGTAGGTTGCTTTGGGCACTATGAGCGCTGGCTTGTGGTCGCCGCCGCCACCACCACCGCCGCCACTACTGCCACCGCCACCGCCGCCGCTACCGCCACCGCCACCGCCGGAAGCAAACGCAACCGAACTTGCGAACAAGCAGCAAAAGACCAGGGAAATAATACGAGTGATGTATTTGGTTGAAATAGACATGATCACCTCAGCATAACAATGGAGCCTGATGTTGAACCATGCCTTTATTTTAACGAAAAAATGTCTTTCTTTCGATCGGCATCAGCTGGAAGTTGACTTCATCCGATTCGTACAGACAAGTGTCGGGCATCACTTCCACATATATTGAAGGACAATTCAGTCATCGATCCAATGAAGATCGTACACAGCCAATCCTCAGAATTTCGGGGGCCGCTCGAACGCGTGATCTGCGGGGCAAAGAAAAGCTTCAGGCAAAACCCGCGTCGGACTGCAATGCGAATTGCTGGACATCTCAGACACAAAATGGGGAAGGGTTGGAGTAAAATTTCTGTGCGTGAATGAATCTGCCATTCAACTCGCAGTTCATCGCAAGGCCGCACTATTGTTTCAAATGGCCACCGGCCCAGTGCGGCAGAGACTTCATGTTGCCTGCTTAGGCGACATCACGTTGGTTGCGATTGATGTGCAGCTCATTCGATTGTCTTTGCAAAAAGGCGGACGCGTTTTACTGACATGCAATGGAAAATTATTTTGTGCCAAGGATGGCCGCCCACCGACAATGTCATATTTCAGCGCTCGGACAGCGCTGGCACTACAGGAAGGCTGCGGCAGGCTCGATATCGAAATTGGAGATTTCGGGATGAACAATAGCTCGGGTTTCTTGTAGGTTCTTTCGGATAACTCTGCCACCACTCAGGTAAAGTCGGCTCCAAAGCCCGCACTCAGCGTACTGTGGACGATGCTTTCAATCGGCATCGTGTTGTGATCACAGTTCATCGACATACGCGCTGACAAGCGGCCAAGAGCCAGGCAGATTCACCTTCCGTGCTGCTCGACAGCAGTGGAGGAAATCGGACTTTAGTCGCACATATGGTTGCCTGCAACAGGATGCGAGGGCAACATTTCAATGAAGGATTCAACCTGTTGGCTATCAACAGTTATTGTAAGGATTACATCTTCTGCTCGGTCACCAAGACCAGTCACTTCATCCGCAGACCGTTGGACGCGGCCGCATCATCGTGCCGCGTGCGTCTTGATATGTCTGCCATACCTGCGATCCATATCCCCCCGTAACTGCGACACCCATGCCAGCGGCTGCGATCACCAAAATCCGATTCTGTTTTCAGTCACCTAAACTTCTAAATTATGACAGTCAAATTGAAACTTGCTAAATCCATATTCTTGTCTCACCAACCTGTCAAAGCAGGCCTGAAGTTACTTGTTCGTTCCGTGAGCCGGCAACTTCCATTGACTTGGCGCACCTTGGCGCTCGAACGCTCGCCAGTTGTCTCATTCCCGCGAATTTCAAAAACGGATGCACAGTTCATCCTCAGTTGTTGCAGTTCGGTTCTGATATCAATCGCAATACTGTTTTCGCCAGAGATTTATGGCCAGATGCCTACCGCAGTGACACTTTCAGTACCAACCGGAACAGAACTTGCAGAAACCGCCGGAATCGCTACGATTACCGTAACTGCAACAATGAAAGCTGAGCGTAGCGAAGACACAGTCATTACCCTGACGCTGACGGGCACGGCGAAGTCAACTGACTACACTGTTGAACAACTGCCGAAAATTACAATTGCTGCCGGACAATTGCAAGCAGATGCAGACTTGATTCTAACGCCTCTAGACGATAATTTTTATGAGGGTGATGAGGTGATCAGCATCACCGGTACTGCGGTCGGTACGGTTGTAACCGGCACCGACTTTCCACTTGCCGACAACGAAGCAGCGCCGACTTTACTCGTATCGTCGCAAATCCCGAACGGTGACAACCGCAGAGTCAATGAAGGCGGCTCGGTAAACCTGATCATTGCCCTTGAACTGCGAGGGGGCGCCTTGCTGGAAAATCTGACTGCCGGTACGATTGTCCATGCAGCGAACTTAAGTTATCGTGGCCGCACTCACAATGCATCCAAGGACGATTATTACTTTGTTGATGACAAGACGCCAAATACGATAAATTTCGAATATCCTGCCAACACAGTTCACCACTCGATTACAACTCCAATAACGGTAATTGATGATCCGGATGAAGAACTCAGTGAAACTGTATATGTCGATGTTGTTCTCAACATCTCGAATGATGTATCGATTGCCGCAACTAAAAGCCCGATCTTGGGAATAACCCAATCTGATACGGCAACTGCATTTCAGCTGATCTGCCGAAATCTGCCACGCTATGCGGGAGTTTCGAAACAAGGAATCTGCCGGGTTTCGGTTGCGCCTGGAACGCCGACGCCGGCCACGGAATACTCGGTGACATACAATGCGGAGGACGCTGGAAAGATCGATCCTGACTCAATGACATTCACAGTCAAGTCCGGGAAAAGACATTCAAAGGAACAATCTGTAACTTTCCTCTACAACCTTTCAGGGTCCAGCGCGTCAAACAGAATTGAGTATTCGGGGATCGTATCACCAACTACGGCAAAGGCGTGGACCAAAGGGTTCAATTTTTTTGGCATGGCTGATGCGGGCTTCGAGATTGACAGCTACACTCCCTCATGGGTTCCGTCAAAGTCTTTCACGCTCGGTGACCAGGTCTTCAGATTATCCTGGGTTACTGAAGTTCCGGTCACAATAAAAGGTACGCCAAGTGTTGAGATCGAACTCGACAGCGGCGCGTCATCGATGAGTTGTGCGACGCGCGACGGCCATACCAATATTGACTGCGCTTACACCGTGCAACACGGGGATTACGACTTTGACGGGGTGATCAAGATTCCAAAAGGAGCGGTAAAGTTCGATGGATGGTGCTCTCAGTTATCCCCCAAAATCTGTGGAGTCGTAGACAAACCTCTTCCAAAAACATCCACAGACTTTACACATCATTCCGCCGGGCAGGCCAACAGGGGGTCAATATACGGCGGAAGAATCGGGGTGGAGCTGAACGTCACACCCCAAACATTTCGAGAAGGCAACGGTCAGCAGACACTTGAGATTCAGGCGACAAATGTCGGCCATGCGCTGCCTATGGACTTAACGGTTCCTCTGAAGTTTGTCAATATCTCCACGAGTGACGAAGATTACGCCATAGAGGGAACACAAAGCGTAACGATTCCAGCACATCAGAAAACAGGGATTGCGAACAGCATCTTGTTTACGCCTGTTGATGACTTCAAGCGTGAAGTTAAATCTGAATACCTGAAAATTGAAGGTAATTCAGATCTGGCGATGGAACAATTCGTCCGTCCGGTCAAAATTCGCATTATCGATGCTGCTGGAATCAGGCTTTCAGCTTCGCTGGATGAAATTTCCGAGGACGGCAGCGCTGTAAAACTCTCGATCAGCGCTGAATGGGGCGACGTTTCGGACACTGTGCTTGCCAAGGATCTGGATATTGCACTGAACTGGGGCGGGACAGCTCGCACAAACGACTACTCTCGCAGCGGAGGCGACACGGTGACCATTGCGGCCAACGCACGGTCGGGAACGACAACCGCGACAATCACACCGACTGACGATTCGCTGCTGGAGGGAGATGAATCGATCGTGATCAGTGCGAATGTACCTGGCCGGTCTGTCGAAGCCGCCGAATTGACCCTGAAAGATGACGAACTGACGCCGGCGGTGGTCATTCAGATTGATGAAGATACACTGTCGGAAGGTGGCGGTGAATTAATCGCGACGGTAAGTGCGCAGTTTGACCCGAATGTCACGATGGCTGACAATGCTGTGATTTTGACGCTTGACCTTGGAGGCACTGCCGTTACAGGTGAAGACTATACCGCGTCATGGTCTCCTGAAAACAAGCAAATCACAATTCAGCCTCAGTCGAACGAGGGGGACAACGTCGTTTACCTCACGCTCACACCGACCGACGACGACGTCGGTGAGTCAGAAGAAACGATTGTTGTTGAAGGTCTGGCTGAAAGCCAAGACATCATGTTCGTTGTCAAGCAGGCGTCAATTGTGCTCGTGGACGATGACCGCAAACAGGTCAATATCGATCCTGCAAGAGAGTTGACCGTTGAAGAAGGAGCAACTGAGTCATACGAAGTGTGGTTGGGTACGAAACCCGAATCCGATGTCACCGTTTCGCTATCAAGTACCGATGCCACAGTAGCGACAGCGGTCGCGTCAGCTGATCAATCGTCAACATTGGAATTTTCCCCGACTACGTGGAAAACCAAGCAAAAGGTCATGGTAACCGGCATACAAGACAATCGAAACAACAGCAATGATCACCGAAAAGCTGTGATTCGTCACAGCACCGGTGGCGGCGGCTACGATGATGTTGAAGTGGTTGAACTCGATGTAATCGTAACCGACAAAGTTGAGGCATCGTCTTTTTCGATCAGTGATGCTTCACAGAAGGAGGGCGGTTCAATCAGTTTTACGGTAAGCCGGGTTGGAGCCTCAGACAAAGCTGCAGCGGTAAAGTGGATGACTGTCAAGGACACTGACGGCGCCAATCCAGCGTCGGCAGCCGATTACACCGGGCAAACCACAGCAAAGGTGTTGAATTTTGATGCTGACGAGCTTAGCCAGACGATATCGGTACCGACAACCGATGACACTCAGGACGAACCAAGCGAAACTTTTCTAGTCGAGCTGAGCGAACCCGATGCGGGAAATTCGATTGCACATCGCACAGCGACCGGAACTATCACCGACGATGATGCGACGACGATAAATCTGACTCGGATCGCAACAGGTTTCATTGCCGAGGGCGGCAGTGAACAGATTGAGATTGCGCTGGGACGTGCATTGCAGACTGAAGAAAGCGTGACGGTGCCACTGACGGTTACTGGTGCGACCGTATATACTCACTACACACTGAAGTTTGAGTCTCCGCTTCCTGCGGGAGTATCGGTATCAACAGACTCTCCCCACAGTGGCCAGAATCCTGCAGTGACACTGTCGGGAAACGGATTGAGCGGCGTCACGATGACACTCACTGCGACCGAGAACACTGACTCGGTAGAACGTACAGTCAATATTGCTTACGGTTCCGATGACCGGGCACCAACCTCCACTGGTCTCGGCGGCGGAATTTCGCTAATGGGCGCACCGATTTCGATACCGATTGCTGACAATGATCCGCAGATCACCATCGCAGCGGCTTCCGCAGTGGAAGGCACTAAGGCTGAATTCAAGGTGACCTTGCCGGCCGATGCGCCTAAAGGTGGCGTACAGATTAAATTTTCGACATCCAATGGACGTGGAAATACCGATGATGCGGCCTACCAGGTAGCGAATTCGGAAGATTACACAGATGCGGGGGAAAACGCGTCCATTACGATTCCCGAAGGCTTGAAGGTCGGTACCATTTCTGTTCAGACGACGCAGGATCAAGTCTACGAGGGAGATCATTACTTCACGGTTGGTCTGACAGATGCCACCCGCTATGCTATCAGTCCGTCGGCTGATTCGGCGATCGGCACCATCACGGACGCGGACGACCTGCCGGTGTTTGAATTTTCGGCAAGTACCAGTTCGGCACAAGAGGACGCAGATCCTTCCACCGTTACATTGACGGTGACGAAGACCGGTGAGTCACTGCTTGTATCAAGTATCGACTTTGCCACATCAGACGGCAGTGCTGCTGCACCTGATGACTATGCACAGGCGAGCGGCAGTCTGGACTTTGCCGCCACCGAAGTGAACAAGACATTGATGGTAACCATTGTGGATGATGTCCTGGACGAGACCGACGAAGCCTTCAATGTGAACCTGACAGTCAGCGATGGAGGTCACGCCAGGCTGGGTGCTGTAAAGCAACATGTGGTGACCATCAAGGACAATGATGTTGCGCCGTCGGAAGTTACACTTGTTGCGGATGCAGACACAGCCTCGGAAGGTGTTCAGGATTCCATATCCGAAGACGGCGGTGCAACAACAGTTCTCGTGACTGCTGAGATTGCCGGCGCGACCCGGTTTTCGACAGATCAGTCTTTCCAGGTAACGATCGGCAGGGACGGTGACAGTGCTGAACGGGGCATTGACTATCTGGCAGTTGAGGTTCAAGAGGTCCTCATCAAGGCGGGTGATTCACGCGGTTCAGTGGAGTTCACCTTGACACCGACGAATGATGAAATCAAGGAGAACGATGAGCTGGTCAGCATTCATAGCTCGATGCAAGGCATTGCGTTCACGAATACGCATATAGAGCTTGCCGACGACGAAGAGTTACCGACCGTCACTTTGAATTTGACGCCTGCGACCATCGTCGAGAGTGGAACTTCCAGCAGTAGCAATGTGACGGCAGCATTGAGTGGAAAATCAAGTGAGAGCGTAACTCTGACAGTTTCAGCTACCGCTATCTCACCTGCTGCAGCGGGTGATTTTACCCAAGCCGGAACGACCCTGACCATTGATGCTGAGAAGCAGAAGAGTACAGGCACGGTATCCATAACAGCCAGCGACAACGACATTGAGGATGGCAATAAGAAAGTCACTGTGTCAGCTGTCGTGTCAGGAGATTCCGGTGTTGCAGACCCGGAAGATGTGGAATTAACAATAATCGACGATGAAGGAATCCCCGTTATCTCGATTGACAGTCCGGAAGTTGCAGAAGGGGACGATGAGGATTCGAGTTTGGAATTTACGGTGTCCCTGACCCACACAACCACCCGCCACGTCACGGTGGACTACGCTGATGCCGAAACCGGCAGCGCAACTGAAGGTGACGACTACACGGAAATCACTTCTGGCTCGCTTGGATTTGAAGCGGGTGAACAATCAAAGACTATTGCAATCAACGTTTCAGGCGATTTGGTTGCCGAGGGAGACGAAACCGTTGCAGTGCGGCTTTCGAACCCGGTAAACGCCGTGTTTAGGGGAGGTGGACAGACGTTGGACGGAGTCGGAACAATCACCGATGACGATCACGTCATACCGACCATATCGGTGGAGGACGCGGTGGACGTATTGGAAGGCGATGATCCAAAGGTGAAAGCTAGCATGTCGTTTACGGTTGCCTTGAGTTCGTACAGTCCCGCTGTGGTAACGGTTTCTTACACGCTCGGTGGAACTGCAAAGAAAGGGAGTGACTACAATCAACCTGACTCGACGTTCGTGGAAATCGTACCAGGTTCACTGACTGCGGAAATTGAGGTGCCGATCAACGCAGACATCATTGATGAGGACGACGAAAGTGTGACGGTGACGTTGTCCGACCCTGTTCATGCATCGATTTCGACAGCGACCGGTGCAGGCTCTGCTACGGGCAAAATCATCGATGACGAAGTGTCAGTATTTCCGGCGCTTGCTGACATTTACGAAGGTGAGGTCCAGTCGTTTTCGGTGTCAGGGATCAGTCCAGCCTTTACGGACGTACAACCGGTCACCGGAGTCGGGAGTGGCGCTGAACGCGGTTCAGATTACAGATTGATGAAAACAAACGGAGCGGAACTTGCTGCCGACGACTTCATGGTTGCGTCCAAAGGTGAGATTGCATTCAAAGTGCAAGCGTTATCCGACAATGATGATCAGGAAGTCAGTGAGCACATCAATCTGGTTTTGGAGGACCCGACTCATTCGTTGAACGCTGAGTTGGGCACATTGACAATCCGATCAGGAGAGCGTCCCAAGGCGGGAGTGATCGTGCCCAAAGATACATTGATACTGATCGAAGGAGGGCAGCCTGAAACCTATGCGCTGAAACTGACAAAAGCGCCAAAACCAAGCGAAAAAGTGATTTTGTCGGCAATCAGCAATGATCCGTCGCGAATCATGCTGAGCTTGGGCGAAGAACAATCTGTGGCCAATCAGGTCAATTTGGTCTTCACCGATCAAGACTGGGACCAGGCGATGACGGTGACAGTTTTTCCTCAGACGGATGCCAATTCAGTGGATGACTTCGCAGCTGTCATTCACAGGATCGCAGACGGGCCGGAAGATTACAGAAACCTGAGTGTTGACAGCCTTTCAGTGGCAGTACACGAGCCCGACGCGGCAACAAACATGATTTCGATCGATGACGCGCAGGGTGGCGAGGGAAGTCCCCTTGCATTTCGAATCACCTTGACGCAGCCTTCTGCGGGCAACGTCTCGGTAGATTGGAAAACAGTTCCGCGTACTGCGCTATCCGATGTTGACTACCTTGCGTCTGCGGGTGTACTGGTATTCGACAAAGGTGAAACGGAACGCATACTGAACGTGCAGACAATTGCAGATGAAACAGCCGAGCCCGATGAATATTTTCTAGTGACGCTGTCGAATCCGCACAATGCGATACTGCAACGCGGGAGAGCGACCGGACTAATCACCGATGATTCACTTATGCTCAAGTCATGGAATGTTCGATTTGCGAGAACCGTCGCCGAGCAGGTGTTCGACAGCATTGAAGGCAGAATCACAGATCAACCGCATTCTTCCGGTCTGTCCGGGTCTTTGGCAGGGGTGCCGTTGAGGAGTGAATCGAGATATGACAAACTCACGGTGTCAGGCGGATCATGCGAGGATGCACATAGCGCAAAACCACCTTACCTGAACAGTCGACGGCACGATGAATATTGCAACACGAATCGGCACAGTTCGCAAACCTATAGCCCGTGGCAGTTGATGACAGCCTTATCGTTTTCCCTGACGGACAAGCAGGCCGACGGCACCTCCTTGGCAGTTTGGGGCCATGGTGTCCAGTCAGGGTTTAAGAGTGACGATGAGGAATTTTCGACTGACGGTACAGTGACCAGCGCAATTCTTGGTGCGGACTGGTCGAACGGTGAATCTCGAAGCGGTATTGCACTGTCGATGTCGAAAGGCGAGGGAATTTACACTGCAGGTTCCGCACTGGAGGGCAAAATTTCTTCCGATTCAGTTTCGATCGCACCATGGACAGCACGCGATGTGACTGAAACTATGACTGTCTGGGGTGCAGCCGGCTTCGGTTCCGGCAGCGTCACTGTGATTGACGATGAAGATAGAAAAGACGAAGCGGAATTGAGTTGGAACATGCTGGCCATAGGCGCGACCGGCACACTCTATGATGCATCAGAAACGCAGGGATTTACCTTAGGCATCACATCTGACGCTCTGTGCACTCGAATCACCTCCGGAGAATCTTCGAGTCTGGATTCCGCTTCCGGAAAAGCCACACGGTATCGAGTGGGGTTGGGAGGCAACTGGGAAAGAACTCTCAAAACCGATACTGTGGTCAATCACAAATTGAAATTGGATTTACGCCATGATGGCGGCGATGCCGAAAATGGCTGGGGACTCGAGCTTGGAACCGGTATTAATTGGCAAAGTACTGAGTCAGGATTCGATTTTTCCGTTGAGGGCAGAAAGCTTTTGACCCATGAAGACCGCAACAGTCGTCTTTGGAATCTGGCTTTTGAACTGGCTTACGACCCCAAACCATTTACGAAAAGGGGACTGTCTTTGCGCATAAACCAACAGTTGGGAAGCCTCGCAGCCGAGAATTCAGATATACGATCTGGCAGCCATGCGCCGGAGCGAAATGCTGGTCATGCGAATTCGAATGCCTGGGGTGCAGAAACTGCCTATGGGCTCGAGGTGCCAGGCGGCGCGTTTGTTGGCAGCCCATATTTACGATTTTCTCACCGCGATAGATCAAACGACTTCACAATTGGCTGGCGATTGAGTCACATCATTCCCTGTCCATCGGATTTTTCGTTTGACTCCTATGCAACGCTTCGCGACTCGCGCAGTCTCGGCAGGGATAACGAGGTCGGCGTGCGCTTGAAATCTTTATATTAGTGCGGCTGACACCGCGTTCTAACCGGTCGAATCCGCAAGCAGCGATTCTGCATTTGGATGACGGTGCGGACATTGATGTCCAAGGGTATTTTGAAGATACCCACGTTGCTGAGTTCCGCGGTGTTGCGATGATTGCAACGCGCGGTCTTCCTGTGCTCCGGATGGATTACACAGACCCGGCAACATCGTATCAGGTTCCGAGTCCGCTTGGGCCGCGGTGATGGCTATTGAATTGCTGGCCAGTCGTTCTTATCCCGTAGGACAACGGTATAGTCACCCGCATTCCATTTGCGTACCGCATCAAGCATTATCTGACTTCGGACTAAAGGTCAAACCTCTTGCGTAAAAACAAAGCGACTGCCTTTCTTTCCTTGCGCTTCAGATTGGAACCAATTTCGCCTGACCGGCGCAAGTCCTTCTTGATCGCCTTCCAAGAGGCATCCACACTTTCGGGTGTAAGTTCCAGATCAGCGTAAATGCAGCTGTCACAAACAACATTCTCAAAAAACACTTTTTTTCCTAACTGGTAGGTTGCCTTAGGAACAATAAGCGTAGGCCGAAAATCATTGTCAGCACCGCCGCCTCCACCTTCGGAGTTGCCGTTTCCAGCGCTAGAGCCACTGCTGTTTCCACCGTTTCCACCGCTGCCGCTGTTTCCACCGTTTCCACCGCTGCCGCTGTTTCCGCTGTTTCCGCTGCCGCTGTTTCCACCGTTTCCGCCGCTGCCGCTGTTTCCACCGTTTCCGCCGCTGCCGCTGTTTCCGCTGTTTCCGCTGCCGCTGTCAGAACCGCCACCGCCAGTATTTCCACCACCGTCAGTATGGGAAGCGAGAGCTACTGGATTTGCGGAAAAACCCAAAAATAAAATAATAGCGACAATTCGAATTATCTTTTTGGTTGAAATAATCATGAATCACCAGAGAAAATTGAAAGTTTTGATGTCGGGTCAAATCCTGACCTCTATGTATTGCGGAGCGGGATTTTAACACAATGTACGATCACACGGATCGAACAGTCATCCGAGCAGGGTGTACCGTCTACGAGTGATTCAACATTCACGGATTCAAACCACATGTTGCCAGCCTGTAAAATCATTGGCATGAACAAGCTTTCAGTATCAACGATTTTCAATCTTGCCTCTTCGACCTTCGTCGGCACGATACTGGCGATTGCATATGTTGTCCAGGGGGTTTTATCCAGAGATTCAACTGGGTACGATCTTGTCACCTTCCTGAGCGGCTTCAACCTCATCGCCGCGATTGTCCTGCTTTACTGGTACTGGCTGACTAGAAATCAAACTAATCTGCATTTTAAGACTGTTTTTTTCTGGGCGGTTGTGTTCCGGTTGATCGGTGTATGGGGAGAGCCAATCCTGGAAGATGACTTTTATCGATACCTTCTCGACGCCTGTCTTTCTGTCACCTATGGATCGCCGTACGGCATCGCTCCGGAAACACTGTTTCTGTCCAACGATCTCAGCTCACAATGCAACGCTTTGCTGACTGGAGTCAACAATCCCGATTTGGCGACAATATATGCACCGTTACTGCAGTACATATTCTTGCTGTCTCATCTCATCTCACCCGTGAATCTTGACTTGCTGCAATTCATCGTGGTTCTGTTTGATTTGGCCATCATCTATATGCTGGGGCGACTCGTGCCAGCCCGCGTCGTGCTGCTGTACGCGTGGTGCCCGCTTGTTATCAAGGAATTTGCCTTTACCGCTCATCCTGACGTCATTGGAGTTTGTATGTTGATGGCCGCGTTGCTTGCGCGCAAGTCCGGCCGCACGGCACTGGGCTGCATATTGATCGCAGTGGCCTGCGCCTCAAAAGTTCCGGCACTTGCAGCCCTGCCATTTTTTCTATATCGACAGCGTCTTCGCTATTGGATTCTGGTTGCCTCAACTGTACTGATAATGTATCTGCCGTTCCTGCTCAATCAACAGCATACGGATATCGCAGTACTCGAATACTTTGCACGAACCTGGCTTTTCAATGCGCCAGTATTCTATTTTCTAGCATACCTGCTGACTGATCCGATCGCCCGATACTTGAGTGCTTCACTGTTTGTGCTGTGGTATTGCTATTACTTCGTTCGATATCAAAAATCGTACTCCTCAAACGAAATACCGCGGATGGACTGGATATTCGGGATGATGCTGATTCTATCCCCAGTGCTGAACGCCTGGTATCTGGTCTGGGTGTTGCCTTTTGCAGTCATTTGGCCAAGTCTATGGGCTTGGACAGCGTCGGTTGTGATCGTGCTTTCCTATGTCATCGGCCTTCACATGCCCGAGTCAGATCTAAACGCCTACCGAGTTTCGCAGTATGCGCAAGTGGCTCAGGTTCTATGCATTGGCATTGCCCTTGTCATCGACTGTCGGGCCGGCCGATTTGCGATAGCAAATGATCGGTAGCCCTGGCCGACTGACGAATTACAACAGCCTGAAAACCCAATAGAACATCTTGCAGCCAGCCATCAGCGACCCGCGCAAAGTCCCGGAGATCTTCGACTGCCCCACCCTTTTTCGATACTGTACGGGAATCTGCAAAACGGTTTTACCTGATTTCGCCGCTTTAAGCTGCATCTCCACCGTCCATCCGAAATCCTCATCCTCCATCTGCAACTCCCGCAATACGCGGTGCGATATACATCGCAATGGCCCGAGATCCTCGAACCTGTAACCGTGCAGTACCCGAATCGCAAGACAGACCATTTGAGTGCCCAATTTCTGATGGGCAAACCGGCCTCCCGGAGCCAGCGGGTCGTCCTGTCGACATCCGATCGCAAGGTCGCAGCTGCCCGAAACAACCGGTCTGATCAGTTTGTCAAGGTCTTGCGGATAATCACTGTAGCTGCCATTGATAAAGGCGATGACGTCGGAATCGCCCGCCGCCGCAATTCCCGTCAGGCAAGCTTTTCCATACCCTCGTTTCGGTTCATCGACAACCACGGCACCTGCATTTTCAGAAACCTCCTTCGTCGCGTCTATCGAGTCATTGTCAACAACGATGATTCGATCAACATAGCTTGGAATCTCACTGATGACCCTTCCGATCGACGCCTGTTCGTTCAATGCAGGAATGATGACGGCAATATGTTGCTGATCGATCATGACGTCATTCGTTCAGCGCCCAGTCATATTCGTAGTCATCAATGTCATCAAAATCATCCAACTCATCCCCAAGTGCAGTTGATGCGTACTCAAGCAAGTGTTCAATGACGCTTTGCTCATTGCCACCAAAGTCTTCTTCGTACCAGTCGTAAATACTGGAAACAATCAGTTCACCGTCGACGATTCTCGCCCCTCTGGGATGGTTGATGTACTGTTCAGCCGAAAACTCCAGAAGGTCTTCAAGGTTGTCTGAGGTGAATGCTGTTGTCTGCAGGTTTGGGCAACCGATAGATGCACAGTTGACCGCATAATGAATCCTGCTGTCCTGAAAAACCGGACGCAGGATCCTGTGCTCGATATCGTCGAGACTGAGCTCGACTCCCTGAACCGTCGTCAGTTCTTCTTTCCACGGTCCGCTGGTCAGCAGTCCATAAGATATATCGCGGATGCTCTCGATCGGATAGTGTTCGAGAATCACCCAGACTGTCAAGGCGTTATAGAGGTTGATCCAGTAGGCAAACTGCTCATCGGCATCGAGTCGGGTTACCTGAACAGACTGCAAGTTCTCAATATAGTCCTCAAGGGTTTCCATATCCTCTTCACTCACATCGCGGTAGCGAAAGTAATTCAATCCCCCGCGTTGGTCGATGTATTCCGAAAGCAGGCGGCTCCACTGTGTATGATCTATGTCGGCCTGACCGGAACTCGGTGCCGGCTGAAGAAAAATCGACAGATTGTCCGAAATTGCAGGGACGCTGAATGAGAGTAGGAATATCAAAGTACTGAATTTGATTGCTTTCATGGGTGGTCAACTGCTCACGCTTGTCTATAAGATTGGCAGGACGGATCCGGCGTCTTGCCTTGATGTCCTACAGGGATTGTTCACCTCAGCTGAGGTGGTCGGGTCTTGATTGATTTCCAATGCAGTTCCCGATCATGACCAATTATAAGCATGTTTCCGAAACGAATATGGGGTAACTAACTTATTGATATAATGTATAAAAGTGTTTTCCAATTGTTTGTCTCGGAACACCGCGGCCCGACATGCCGCCGGTGAACTTGACTTGCTGAGGCAAACTGAAGTACAAATCACCCAACCGTCCCAACTAACCTGTTTCCAATATTGCAAACTGCGAATCTGATGAGGTTGTATCCCGATCGCCCGGTATGGAACCCGAACCGACAGAAAAATACCGAAATAGACGCCCTGAAACTAATAGTCCGAATTCACACCCGCTTACTGTTTTGATCACTTTCGAATCTTATGGCTGAGACCGCATCGAACATGTTGGAACTGGGCACCCGTGCACCACAATTCACTTTACCGAATACCAACCCCATTGTCCCCGCGAAACGAGTCTCGCTGACTGATTTTGAACGATCTCGCGCAATCGTGATTGCGTTCATATGCAATCATTGCCCCTATGTGGTTCACATAAAGACAGCACTGTCCGATTTTGCGCGCGAATACGCGGACAAGGGTATCTCAGTGATCGCAATCAGCGCGAATGATGTAGTCTCGCATCCTCAGGACGGGCCGGAACAGATGGGTTCGGATGCGGTCAGATACGACTACATCTTTCCTTATCTCTACGATGAGACTCAGGAAGTCGCAAAAGCTTACGACGCAGCCTGCACGCCGGACATATACCTGTTTGGTCCGGATCTGAGGCTGGTCTATCGGGGACAGTTCGACAGCAGTCGCCCTGGCAATCAGATTCCGGTTACAGGTGAGGATCTGAGAAACGCCGCCGATGCGTTGTTGGCAGGTGCGGCGATATCATCGAAACAGGTTCCGAGCGTAGGTTGCAATATTAAGTGGAGAAACCCGGATTGATGGTCGGGTACTGACTCAGTGGCGAATGCCAAGCAGTCGACGGGCTAACGAATCAGTCCGAGTGGATAATGGGAAAGTGCGATGGAAACGGAACTGATAGCGGATTCGATTTTCCTGATCTATGTCGGTGCAGCCGTATTGGGGACGATTGCGCTGTATACAAAGCAGGTTCTGCCGGTGGTCTACATTATTCTGGGTGCGATCATCGGTCCTGGTGGTCTGGCGCTGATTCCGGAGATCACACAAGTGGAGAATCTCGCAAGCATCGGGATCATCTTTCTATTGTTTCTGCTCGGGATTGATCTTTACCCCCAGAAACTGCTGAATATTTTCCAGTCGGTCTCGACTGTCACACTGATCTCGTCAGTTGTATTTTTCTGTATCGGATTCGCAGTCGCTTCCCTTTTCGGATTCTCCGTCATCGAAGCGGTGATCACCGGTATTGCAACCGGGTTTTCCAGTACCATCATGGGCATCAAACTCTTACCCACGACAGCATTGCACCATCGGCACATCGGTGAACTGGTGATTGGAATTCTTCTGCTGCAGGATCTGCTGGCAATCTTTGCACTGGTGGTCATTCAGGGGCTCGGAGTGACGGGTGAAGTCAGTGTCCGAAATTTCCTGCCGGTGATTACACTGCCGGTGTTTGTAGCCATTGCATTTGTGCTTGAATACTTCGTGATTCGAAAATTACTCACGAAATTCGAGCAGATTCGAGAATATCTATTCCTGGTCATCGTCGGCTGGTGCCTGGGTCTGGGTGAGTTGGCTCACTCTGTCTTCGGGCTGTCACACGAGATAGGGGCGTTTGTCGCAGGCGTGACAGTCGCCGCATCCCCTATTGCACGCTATATTGCAGAACGTCTGCAAGCCCTCAGGGACTTTTTCATGGTTCTGTTTTTTGTTGCGATGGGCGCCCACTTCAACGGTGCCGCATTTGTTGAGGTCTTTGTACCGTCGCTTGTCTTGACTGTGCTGGTTCTTGCGATCAAGCCAACAGTCTATAGATTCCTTCTTGGGTTGTTCAAAGAGGAGAGAGAAACGGGTTGGGAAACCGGTTTCCGGTTGGGACAACTCAGTGAGTTTTCCATACTGATTGTTTTCATGGCAATAACGTCAGGCATTATCGGCGAAAATACCGCCAACTTCCTGATTGTGGCAACCGTGCTCACGTTCATCGGATCATCCTATCTGATTGTATTTCGCTACCCGAGTCCGGTGGCGCCTTCTGACCGGTTGCGTCGGGATTAGCTCGACAGCATGAATAGGACCGATATCAGTCAGTCTGTATCCAGCCCGGTTGTGATCGCAGGTTGCGGTTACACGGGAACTCGAATCGCTGCAAATTCCGTATCTGACGGGACCACAGTCATCGCACTTACAGCCAGTACGCGAGTTCCTGTTCAAGGTGTCGAATCGTTGCAATGCGACCTGGACTTGCCGCAGTCAAAGGATGTTTCGGCAGGGGATGGTGCTTGTGTGATCTATCTGGTTCCGCCGCCTCCGGAAGGAACCAAGGACACTCGGATTCGAAACTTCTTGAGCAACACCTTGGCAGAGGTTCCCCGGAAATTCGTCCTGATCAGTACCACGGGAGTTTACGGTGATGCTCGAGGGGACTGGGTTTGTGAAGACGATCCAGTCAATCCGCAGACAGATCGTGCCAGGCGCCGACTTGACAGCGAGCTTGTTGTGACAGACTGGGCTCGACAGAATTCGGTTGATGTGGTCATTCTTCGGGTTGGTGCGATTTACGGACCCGGCAGGGTTCCTGTCGAAAGACTGCGGCGGGGCGTCACCTTGCCACCCGCTGGCAGCAGCGGCTTTCTGAACCGAGTTCATGTGGACGACCTGACGGATGTATGCATGGCTGCGATGAGTTCGGATGCTGAGGGAATTTTCAACGTAACCGACGGACAACCATTGAGAATGATCGAATACATGAATCTGGTTGCGGAAATTTTCGATTTACCCCGGGTCATTGAATCCTCAAGTCCATCCGTACCTGAGTTGCACAGCAACTCATTGCGCCAGTATCTGAGCGAATCGCGTAAGGTCAATAACAGTCGCATGCTTGACGAGTTATCTGTCAACTTGCGATATCCGACTGCGAGACAGGGTCTGGAAGCGAGCTTTCGTGAGATGACACGTTCGGGTCAGCTGCATCAGGATTGAATGCATGATGGCACGTCGGGTCAACGGGCTGACCGGACGTGGCTGACGAGTGACATTTTTTCAGCAGTTCTCCTGTCTGCTGTCGATTGCCGCATGAAATACCCGGCTGGGCACGGCAACAACTGCCATTGCACACTGCTGCATCGCTGCTTCAGTGTCTTGGAAGCGTCTGGCAGTATTATGTCTGGAAATTACCCGCCATTCGAACCGGTTTCGTTAATGTCATCAGTGACAGCGGAATCAATACCCCAAATCCGCACATCATGACTGTTACGGCTAATATATATAATCATACACTTATAAAGTTTATTCTGCATAAATGAACTGTTGCAGAAGGGCGCGACACTGCCACCCCGAGAGCCCTGGAATTCGATGGGAAACACCGGGCAATGGTGAGTCAGTCTGAAACGCAGTCAGGAACATTCATGGCAAATCCGTTCTGTCTCCATGCTTCGTAGACCACGATTGCAACTGCGTTCGACAGGTTGAGGCTGCGGTTGTCCGGCAGCATCGGCAATCTCAGGCGATGCGCGGGGTCCACGCCGGATTTTACGAATTCCGGCAGCCCCGAGAGTTCTGATCCGAAAATCAGATTATCATGCGGTGCGTAATCGACGCCGGTGTAGACGTTTGAATGAAATTTCGAGAACGTGAAATTTCGACTGTTGCCGTGGATATCGGTGAAGTCCGAATAGGTGGGGTGTACACGAACATCGACCCATTCCCGGTAATCCAGCCCGGCCCGGCGCAGTTTCGAGTCTTCCAGCTCGAATCCCAACGGTTCGATCAGGTGCAGCCGGCAACCGGAATTCGCGCAAAGACGGATGATATTTCCGGTATTGGGCGGGATTTGAGGAGAAACAAGTACGACGTTGAACAAAATTGCAAGTAGAATAGGTCAGGATTGAAGTATTGATCGGATCATGGAGTCATATTATGTTAATTGGAAGGGCGTTTTTCCAGACACTGATCGTCGCAGGGATGGCTGTGACAACGATGCTGACTGCGACGAGTCTTGAGGCTGACTCCAAAGTCAAGCATGTTTTTGAGCTGTTTACCTCACAAAGCTGTTATTCCTGTCCGCCGGCGGAAAAATTGCTGGGCGAGATCATTGATGAGAACGATGAGATCCTTGGCCTTGAGTTCCATGTCGACTACTGGGACAACCTGGTCTATGGATCAGCGGGAAAGTGGCGGGACCCGTATTCTTCCGCCGAGTATAGCAAACGCCAAAGAGACTACAACCGACTGCGATTGAAAGGCCGCAAGGGAGTTTACACCCCGCAAATGATTGTGAATGGCAGACATGCCTTCGTCGGCAGCAAGATAAGCAAGGCGAACCAGCACATCAAACGGGAATCGGATCTGGTACTCGACCTGGATGCTGTCGTATCTGAATCCGGTGACCTGGTCGTCAGCGTAAAGGGCGAGCATGACACCAGGGCGAACGTCTGGCTGGTGATATACGAGATGAAACATGTTACCGAGGTGCCTTCCGGTGAGAACAAGGGAAAGACACTTGAGAATTTCAACGTGGTGCGCGATCTGAAGTCGATCGGAAAGTGGCGGGGCATGCCAGTCGAATATGAAACCGAAGTCGGGGTGCTGGATGAAAATCAGCATTGTGCGGTGATTGTTCAGCAGTACGACAGTTTCCTCCGCAGCGTTTCCGGCCCGATTATCGGTGCGGCAATTTGTAAAGTTGCGAGTTGACCTTTTTGTCCCAGCGACCTGCGAAAAAGGGTGCTGAGTGATTTGGGCTGAGAATCAATGCCAGCCCGGCATGGGCAGCAAGGTGATCCGCCGCACGGTTGAGACTCATCTGCCATCTTGCGACTGATCTGATCGAAGGCTACGTTGGTTTCAGGACAACCAACGCGACAATGGCAATCAGCAGGACGACCGGCACCTCGTTGAACCAACGATAGAACACGTGAGACCTCACATTGCTGCCTTTTTTGAAATCCAGCAGGTATTTCCAGCACCATAGATGATAGATGACCAGAACAATCACAAACAGCAACTTATAGAACAACCACGTACCTGTGAAGCCATAGTGCAGCCAAAGTGCCAATCCAGTCGCCAGTGCCAGTACAGCACTTGGAGTTGAGATTCCGAAGTACAGTTTTCGCTCCATGATCTTGAAACGCTCCCGACTGAGCTCATCTTCAGTCTGAGCGTGATAGACGAATAGACGCGGCAGGTAGAAAAGACCGGCGAACCAGGTCACAACGAAAACAATGTGGAAAGTTTTTGTCCAGAGCATATTGGGCATGAACCTGTCGGACGTGCGACAGTCCTGAATGAACAGGAAATTCATTAGGGAATTATAAACACGCCTCACCGGTCTGGACTGTCTTCCAATTCTATCGAGTCTGAAGATTTTCTTAAGTTGCGGGCATTGACACGCAACATGCCCGGAAACAGATTGACAATATGGATCTGCGCTTGATCGGACTCCAATCTGTGCGCCGAGTTGTGAGTCCAGCGGAGCCGTAAAACGCACCCTGCGTCCCCCTTTTTCGGCAAGTATGTACAACGGAAAAATCACATCTGCCTGATTTGAATCTCGGGTCTCCGAGCTTTATGGCGGAGGACCATAGTAAAATGTGATTTAATACGGTTGGATTCGGGATTGATTTCAACCGGAATTACACCACTTGGTCAGGAGGATTGACTCGTATATTGTGCCGAAAGAAGATCAGATTGAAATGAATGGCACTGTCCTGGAGACATTGCCGAACACAACGTTTCGGGTAAAACTGGACAACGATCACATCATCACAGCCCACATTTCGGGAAAGATGCGCAAGAACTACATTCGGATCTTACGGGGAGACCGGGTTGTCGTGCAGATTACACCATATGATTTGACCAAGGGACGAATTGTATATCGAGAACGGTAGTTCCCCCACAAGCCGCCAATAGTGAGTTTTTCAGTTTTTCAACTTCCCTGGTGGGGATATATCGTTGTCGCTTTAGCGCTGACGCATGTCACAATCGTCAGTGTCACTGTTTTCCTGCATCGCTGTCAGGCCCATCTGGCACTTGAGCTGCATCCGATTCTCAGTCACTTCTTTCGCTTTTGGCTTTGGTTTACGACTGGAATCGTAACCAAGGAATGGGTGGCGGTTCACCGTAAGCATCATGCTACAGTTGAATCTGAAGATGATCCGCATAGTCCCCAGCAGACCGGTATCAGTTCTGTTTTGTGGGGCGGATTCTTTCTGTATCGCCGGGCAGTCCGATTACCCGGAATTCTTGAAAAGTATGGCAAAGGCACTCCGAACGACTGGATCGAAAGGCATCTATACGGCAAGCATCATTACAGCGGACTGTTCTTGCTGCTTGCACTGAATGTACTCTTATTCGGTATCGTTGCGGGTTGTGCGATCTGGATCGTGCAGATGCTGTGGATTCCGTTTTGGGCCGCGGGTGTGATCAATGGAATCGGACATTACGCCGGCTATCGAAACTTCGACTTGCCGGATGCAAGTCGGAACATTGTACCGTGGGGGATCATTATCGGCGGCGAGGAGCTTCACAACAACCACCATGCGTATGCGTCATCTGCGCAGTTTTCAGCAAGAAAGTGGGAGGTCGACATCGGCTGGTGGTATGTGCGCCTTTTCAGTGCGCTGCGTTTGCTCGTAATCAATCGCAAAATTCCAGTTCTGGAATATCGAAGCGAACAACGACATTGTGATCTGGAGACCGTCAAGGCGTTTTCGGCGAACCGATTTCAGGTCATGTCGAATTACGTACGCGAGGTTGTACTGGATGTAATCAAAGAGGAAGTTCGTCTTGCCTCCGGTGAATACAAGAAGATGACCAAGAGAGCCGGGCGGCTGCTATCGGCGGAAGAAGGCAGGCTGAGTGAAAAAAATCGGCAACTATTGCGTCAGATACTGGCGTCAAACAAGAAACTGCATCAAGTCTATGTCATGAAAGAGAAACTTCGAGGCATCGCCATGAAGTCTTCGACATCTTATGACAATTTACGTCATTCGCTTGATGAGTGGTGCCAGTTGGCCGAACAGTCCGGTATAGACTCACTGATGCGCTTTTCCACGCGACTCAAAAGCAGTGTTTGTGCCTGATCGGCACGCACGGCAGATGCACAGGCTGCACATCATCTGCTGAAGAGGTTCCCGGGATGCGGACCGCCGATCCGACCTCGAACGGCGAAATCAGGTTCGACTATTTGAGCTTGCTTTCCTTATAAAGGACGTGTTTACCGGCAACAGGATCGTATTTCTTGAGTTCCAGTTTTCCCGGTGCGTTGGTATTGTTCTTGGAAGTCGTATAGAAATGACCTGTTCCTGCGGAAGAAACAAGTTTGATGTTCGCGCGTTTTTGTTTCCTTTCCTGTTTGCCTTCGGCCATGAATCCTGATCCTCCGTATTCAGTTTACACCTTGACGCCGTTCGAGCGAAGCTCGTCAAGCACTGCGTCGATTCCGTTCTTGTCGATGGTACGCATGGCCTTCCGGGTCAATCGCAACTTAACCCAGCGGTTTTCGCTTTCCACCCAAAATCTACGATAATGGAGATTGGGGCGGAATTGGCGCTTGGTCTTGTTCTTTGCGTTGGAAACGTTGTTTCCACTGGTTGTTTTCTTTCCAGTTAGTTGACAGACTCTTGGCATCGCATTTCGGGACGGTTGATTGAGACTTGGACGATAAAGCGGCACATTCTATACTATTGGGTCGACAAATTCAAAGTGGACATCACGTTCAGAGCGCAAGAAAAAGCAACCGGGGAAATTCGTTGACACTCGAAAATCGAAAAATACTGCTGGGTGTAACCGGTGGGATAGCGGCCTATCGGGCGGCAGAAGTCGTTCGTCGCCTGCGCGAAAGCGCAGCCGAGGTCAGGGTTGTCATGACACCGAATGCGCTGCAATTCATAACTGCACTGACGATGCAGGCGGTGAGTGGGCATCAGGTCAGGGTTGATCTGTTTGACGAAAGCGCAGAAGCCGGGATGAGTCACATCGAACTTGCCCGTTGGGCGGATATGATTCTGGTGGCACCCGCAACGGCAAGCTTTATGGCCAGACTTGCCCATGGCGGCGCTGACGATCTGCTTTCGACCTTGTGCCTGGCTACGCAAGCACCGGTTGCGGTGGCACCGGCCATGAATCAGTTGATGTGGAGCAATGCTGCAACTCAGGATAATGTTGGAATTCTGCAAGATCGCGGGATTCTCATATTGGGTCCGGGCGTCGGTGATCAGGCGTGCGGGGAATTCGGACCGGGCCGTATGCTGATGCCGGAGGAGATTGCGAATATTGTTGAGTCACATTTTTCCGATGGTATTCTGGCGGGTGTCAACTTGGTGGTAACCGCTGGATCGACGTGGGAGGCGATCGATCCGGTGCGCGGCATAACCAACCACAGTTCCGGAAAAATGGGGTATGCGATTGCGCGGGCAGCAGTTCAGGCTGGTGCGCGGGTAACCCTGATTTCCGGCCCGGCCAAGCAACCTGCTCCGACAAGTGTTGATCGATTGTTGCAAGTGACAAGTGCGAGACAGATGCTGCAGGCAGTTCTCGAACACATTGACAGCGCTGAAATCTTCATTTCCGTAGCGGCGGTGGCGGACTATCGACCGGTGACGGCTTCGCCTGACAAGATCAAGAAGCGTGATAGTGACTCGCTGCACATCGAACTTGCCAGGAACCCGGATATCCTGGCGCAGGTGAAGAAACACAATCCTGGAGTTTTTGCAGTCGGATTTGCTGCTGAAACCGGTAATCTGATTGCCGAAGGGAAGCGAAAACTGCTAGCCAAGGGGGTCGATCTGATCGCCGCCAATGATGTCGGTGGTGAGCAAGGCGCCTTGGGATCCGACACCAACACTCTCGAATTGATTGACCGTAGTGGAGTTGTCACCATTGGTCCGGCCCTGAAGACGGTCATTGCCGCACAGTTGATCGAACAGATATCGATCCGGTTTCATGCACAGAGTAAGCTACAAAATACTCGATAACCGAATCGGGAAGTCCATACCCCTGCCTGAATACTCAACCGAAGGCGCAGCCGGTTTGGATCTCAGGGCGTGCATTGACGGACCCTTGCAGATTGCGCCAACTGCCTGTGAGTTGATTCCGTCGGGTATCGCGATCGATATTGGAGATCCCGCCGTCGCCGCTGTGATATTGCCAAGGTCAGGGCTCGGACACAAGCACGGTATCGTTTTGGGTAATCTGGTCGGCCTGATTGATTCCGACTATCAGGGGCAGGTGTTTATCTCGTGCTGGAATCGAGGATCAGACGAGTTCACCATTCAGCCGGGAGACAGAATCGCGCAGATGGTATTTGTCCCGGTTATTCGCCCGCAACTCTCCGAGGTCAGTGAGTTTGATCCGAGCCTTCGTGCCGAGGGTGGATTCGGACACACCGGTGTGCGGTAAAGCGGCCACTTGGTTTTGGACTTCGACATGATAGTGCAATAATCATTCGAAGCGATGCTCGACGGATCTTTCCACAAATATTCCTTGATTCAGTCGACATCGGAGGACTGAACGGAATATCTCACCTTAATTCCGGAATCAGACTCGATGAGTTGCATAATATCGTCAATAGGTACTGACGCAGGAATTGAATCGCCATGAAGCTATCAGGTAAGGAATTTCGAGATTTGGATCGCAAAGCTGTCACGCTGATCGGAATGTCGGGTGTCGGTAAAACAACTCTGGCTCGCAAGTTGCCGAATACGTCATGGTTTCACTTCTCTGCGGACTACCGGATAGGAACCCGCTATCTGGTTGAGCCGATACTGGACAATATCAAGGAAAAAGCCATGGGAATTGATTTTCTGCGTGATCTTTTGCGCAGTGATTCTATCTACATCGGCAGCGCGATGACGTTTGATAATCTGGAATTGCTATCCAAATATGTCGGCAAGTTGGGTGACAGCAAATCCGGTGGACTCCCCCTGACCGACTTCAAGCATCGCCAGAAAATGCATTGTGAGGCAGAGGTGCAATCGATGCTGGACGTCGGTGAGTTTATCGGTAAAGCCAAATCCATCTACGGTTACGAACACTTTGTCAATGACTGCAGCGGCAGTATCTGTGAGCTGAATGACAATCGCGTGTTTGAGCATCTGGCTGAGCACACCTTGATCCTCTACCTGGCGAGTTCCAGTCAACTTGAACAGACGGTCATCGAACGACAGATCAGCCATCCCAAGCCTCTTTTTTACGATTCCGATTTTCTCGACGGCAAGTTGCGATCATTTATGGAAACAAACGGATATGTGAGTGAACAGCAGATTAATCCCGATCAGTTTGTACAGTGGATTTTCCCGGCTTTGGTTGAATACCGGCGGCCCAAGTATGAGGCGATCGCGTCTCGTTATGGCTATACCATTCCCGCCGATTCCATTGAGAGCATTCGAGATGAGCAGGATTTTGTTGATCTGGTTTGTGAGGCATTGGAATCATCTGACGAATGAACAGGGAGAACCTATCTGATGCCGCTTGTGCGGAATAATGGCCTGAATTCGTGGGACCTGCTCCAAAGGGAAGGATTGGACAGTATTCCCCCGAGGCAGATTGCGAGCGCGGACCTTCCTGAAATCCACATTGGTTTTCTCAACATGATGCCGGACCGCGCGTTTCGCGCAACGGAGCGACAGTTCCTGAGACTGCTCGCGAAAGGCGCCGATGATTGTCTGGTGCACATTCACCCCTTTGTGGTCAGCGGACAGAATCGAACCGACTATGTGAGGGGTTACATCGACCAGAATTACAGTTCATTTTCGGACAATCAGCCGGTGCGTTTGAATGCCTTGGTGCTGACTGGGGCGAATCCCGGCGAATCGGACCTGAGAGCCGAAGATTTTTGGCCCGAATTTGAGAGGGTCATCCGATGGGCGGACGAATGCGTTCCGACCATCATGTGTTCCTGCCTGGCGTCACATGCTGTGATTGATCTGTTTCATGGAATCAAGCGGACCCGATGCGAACCGGACAAGAGGTGGGGCGTGTATTCGCATCGCGTCATCAGTCCGAACCACCCTCTGGTCGCAGATATGGCGAGCGCTTTCGACTCGCCGCGCTCGCATGTCTTTGAGATGACTGCAACGCAATTGACGAGTGCCGGTATCGAAGTTCTGGCATACAGTCAGGACGCTGACTTCGATATCGCTGTGAGTTCAGATGGATTCAAGTGGATTTTCCTGCAGGGACATCTGGAGTATGACGCCGTCAGCCTGCTCAAGGAATTCAATCGCGAGGTGAAGCGCTATATTGCCGGAGAGCGATCCGACTACCCTGGATATCCGCTCAACTATCTGAATGACGCGGCCAGGGACAGACTTTCCCGTTTCGAAAGTGATCTTCTCGCTGCGATTGACCATTCGACCGAGTTACCGGCATTTCCGGAGTCTGAGGTTGTGCCCACTATTGTGAACACTTGGAAAGACAACGGACAGGTGCTTTATCGCAATTGGATTCGATCGATTGTTCGTCATGCGGTGACAGGACCGAATTGACACTCTTTTGTGTATTCGGCCTGAGTCAGTCCAGGGTTGTGTTGCGAACCGGATCGGAAATACGCATCGGCGATGCTCTTCGAGGCCATCTGAAATTTGCACTTCGATTTCTGAAAATCAGAAAAAGACTGGTTTGAATCATGTCGAAAATCAGGATTGTCACTGAATCCGAATTGCGCAAGGTCATCCGACTGGACATGGACGCGGTTGAGTGCATGGAAGGTGCGTTCACCGCACTGGCCGAAGAGGGTGCAGTCATGCCGCCGATACTGACCATGGCAATTGAAGAGTCGAACGGAGAGGTGGATGTAAAAACCGCCTATGTGCCGGGATTGGAGAGTTTTGCGATCAAGATATCACCCGGGTTTTTCGACAATTCCAAACTTGGTTTGCCGAGTACAACAGGATTGATGGTGCTATGTTCTGCGCAAACCGGTCTGGTGGAGGCGGTATTTCTCGATAACGGCTATCTGACGGATGTAAGAACAGCCGCGGCCGGCGCGGTCGCGGCGCGCTACCTGTCTCGGGAAGATTCGGCCGTTGCCTGTATCGTCGGTGCGGGTCAGCAAGCGAAATTCCAGCTTGAGGCGTTGTGTCTGGTGCGACCGATCCGGGAGGCGATGATTTGGGGCAGAGATATCAAGAAAGTGACCCCGGTTGCTGGAAAACTTTCGAAAAAACTTGGAATTGCTGTGCAGGCGGTTTCGGACCTCGAGAATTCGGTCAGTTCGGCAGACATCATTGTGACGGCGACACCGTCGGATTCACCATTGGTAATGGGAGAATGGCTGCAAAAGGGACAGCACGTCACTTCGATGGGAGCTGACCAGACCTCGAAGAACGAACTGCATCCACAGTGCCTGTCGGTTGCTGATCTTTACGTACCAGACCGACGTTCGCAAACTGAAAGACTCGGTGAGCTGCACCACGCCATTGTTGCCGGTACGGCAGATTCTGAAAGTCTGTTCCCGGAACTTGGCGAGATTGTTGGTGGTAAAGTTCCCGGCCGACTGTTCCCTGAAGCTATAACAATCTGCGATCTGACCGGTACAGGTGTACAGGATACTGCGATTGCAACCCAAGCCAACCGACGCGTGCAGCAGGCCGGCGTCGGTATCATGATGGAAACTTAAGAGGACGAAAGCTATGGAATCAAATCCGATTGCCCCGACTATTCCTTTCGACAAGGACGGAAAACACCATGGTTTCCTGAACCTGCCTTACAGTCGGAATGATTCGGCGTGGGGAGCGGTGATGACACCGGTATGTGTCATCCGTAATGGAAACGGCCCGACTGTGTTGCTGACCGGTGCCAATCACGGCGATGAGTACGAGGGACCGATCGCATTGCAGAATCTGGCACTGAACCTCAAACCTCGAGACATCAAGGGTCGGGTGATTATCGTGCCGATGTTCAACTACCCGGCTTTCCGCGCCGGGTGGAGAAACTCTCCAATTGATGATGGGAATATGAACCGGGTATTTCCCGGTAACCCCAAGGGATCTGTGACAGAGAAAATTGCCGACTATTTCAGTCGAACCCTGGTTCCCGAAGCGGACTTCGTACTGGATATCCATTCAGGCGGCAAGACTTTGGAGTTTCTCCCCCTTGCCTGTGCCCATGTGCTTGAGGACAAGCGACAGCAAGCTGCCAGTGTTGCTGCGATGCAGGCATTCAATGCACCGTACTCGTTGATTCTGCTCGAAATAAGCAATGTCGGCATGTATGACACAGAGGTGGAGAAGCAGGGGAAGGTATTCGTTACCACTGAACTTGGTGGGGGTGGAACGACAACGTCACGAACTGTGTCAATCGCCCGCAAGGGCATCCGGAACTTTCTGATTCACTGCGGAGTTCTTCAGGCGGAACCGGTTGTCCAATCTACCGTGAACCTCGACATGCCGGGCGAGGATTGTTTTGTTGTCTGCGAACACGACGGGTTGCTGGAACCCGAAGTTGATCTGGGAGATGAATTGAGCGAGGGTGATGTGATCGCCAGAGTCTGGCCATTGGATCGAACCGGGGAGCGTCCGATTGAATACCGAGCTCGTCTCAGCGGCATGGTTGCAGGTCGTCACTTTCCCGGGTTGGTGCAAGCGGGCGACTGTATGAGTGTCATCGCGGTGGTGCGAAAGTAGCCTGATATTCTCGATCACTTGCCTGATTTTGCTGAACGGACTGTTGCAGCGATGTGCCTCAAGCCGTTCGCCCGCGACACGGGGCAGCTGGTTCTGAGTTATCAATAGTCGAGACTTCTGTCAGACCGGGGTTTTGTGACGCGGTCATCTAGCTCGAATTGTGAAGCACCGCATCCTCCTGACCATTGGCGATTTCCTGTTTGCGCCGCTGCACAAACTCAGTCAGGTTCTCGACGACTGCCGGATCGATCGCGGGCGGCACGTATTCCTTGAGGAGTGACTTCCAGATCCTGTTCGCCCGCTGGGAGGCGACCACCGCCCCATCATCGTGCCATGTCTCGAAATTACGCCAATCCGACAGCAGGGGTGTATAGAAGATGTCCTCATATCGTTCCATTGTGTGCGCGGCGCCGAAAAAATGTCCGCCGGGCTGAACTTCAGCGATGGCGTCGACTGCAAGGGTATCCCGGTTCACTGCAATCGGTTCGAGTGACAGTGCCATCATTTGCAGGATTTCCGCGTCGATGATCAATTTCTCAAATGAGGCAACCAGACCGCCCTCGAGCCATCCGCCACCGTGGAGCAACAGATTTGTATGCGCCATCACTGCCGCCCAGATCGACATACAGGTTTCATAGGTGGCCTGTTCGTCGGGCGCACTTGATGCGTTAGGGCCGCTGGAACGGAAGGGAACCGAATATCGACGCGCAAGCTGCGCGCTGGCCAATGTCGTTCTGACATACTCCGGCGTGCCGAAAGCAGGAGAACCGGTCTTCATGTCCACGTTGCTCGAAAAGCTTCCATATACAATGGGCGATCCTGGACGGACAGCCTGAATCAGCACCATGCAGGCCAGTGCCTCGGCGTTTTGCTGAACCAATGCACCTGCCATTGTTGTTGGTGCCATCGCACCGAGAAGTGTAAAAGGTGTAACCACAACCGGTTGACCCCAGTTCGCGAATTCAATCATCGCGTCCGACATCGCCTCATCGACCTGGCGGGGTGAATTGACGTTGATGTTGCCGACCGTGACCGGTTGTCCAGTCAGCTGTTTCGGTGTCATGTTGTGAACGATGGCCATCATTTCCAATGCATCACGTGCCCTGTAGGGACCGATCATATTCGCCATCCACAGCCGGTCATGATGTGTGATCGCAGCCAGATATTTGTCGAGATGCCGGGATTCGGCCGGTAGTTCGAGCGGTTCGAAGGGACTCGCCCCACCTGAGTGAAATATCTCAAGCTGATGTACAAGTTTGAAGAAGTCCTTCAGATCCGACAGGGTTCCGGCGCGACGGCCGCGATCCAGGTCTGAAACAAAAGAAGGTCCGCCGACAGTGGCAAAATTAATGTTCGTTCCGCCGAATTCCACCGAGCGTTGAGGATTTCGTGTTCTGACCCGGAAGCGGGAAGGAATGGTTTTGATGGTGTCTGTGACCAGGTCCGGATCAAATCGGACCATCTGTTCGCTGTGATCAACGCTCGCGCCGATGGAGTGGAATATCGCCAACGCTCTGGAACTGAAAAACTTCACTCCGGCGTCGCGCAGGACATCGAGTGATGCAAGATGGATGGCCTCGACCTGATCGCCGGAAAGGATATCAAGAGGTGGATACGGATTCACGACTTCGCGCCAGCCCAGTCTCGGGATCATGTCAGCATTGCGATCTGGTCGCTGTCGGGATTTGCGCCGCATCAGATTGGCTCCAGCGTCGTTGGATCAGGTCGAGTGCCCGATCAGTCGAAGCCTTATGGAACAGGACCGATCACAATTTGTTATCGAATGTCGGATTCTCGTCGGGCAGTCTGTAGTTCGATCTAACTTCATGATGTGTATCAATTACCGCCTAAGACGGATTTATCAGAATTGGTCATTGTACCGACCAGATGCGGCGAAGAGGTGAAAATCATTGTGTGACACCCTATCCGCAACGGGTCGGATCTTGACGCAGGCGGCGACAGACGTTTTGGATTTGCCCGACATTGTGACGACTTTGCCGGCTTTCAGTTGCGAGAGGCTCGGGTATCGCATGAATTCCCAAACAAAACGCAAGACAGCACGAATTCTCTTCATTCTGTAAATCGTGGATAAATAATATTATAATAATAATTAAATTGAATAATCTTACATAAGTAATATAATAATGTTATTTCTTAACGCGACAAACGCTCAAAACCAATTGCGCGATCAGGTAGTCGCCAAGCGGCTGGAACAAGAACTGACTCAAAAGGGCTTGGCGCAACGCTCCGGTGTAAATCTCCATACATTGCGTAAGTTTGAACAGGGCGGTTCGATCTCCCTTAAGTCTTTTCTGAAACTTCTGACGATACTGGGTGGATTGGATGAGGTTGTTGCCGCGGTCAAGCCGCGCGCGGAGAACTTTAAGTCAATTGACGAGGTTCTGGAATCTCTCGAACCGCGCGCAATGCGAAAGCGAGGGCGGCGCACGTGACCTTTCATCCTGTCAGTGAATTGGAAGTAAATCTGTCCACCGCAAATCGCTTGATTCGTGTTGGTCGGCTGGCGGCGGCAAGAGGAAGAATATTTTTCGAATACGATGCTTCTTACATTGAAAAAGGATTCGAACTTTCTCCGATTCGGTGCCCGTTGGCTCCGGGTGTGAAAAGTTTTGACCGCCATCTTTTTGAAGGACTGCCCGGTCTTTTTTATGACAGCCTTCCCGATGGATGGGGACGTTTGCTGCTGGATAGAAAGATGCGCAAATTAGATGTATTGCCACAGCAGATGTCTCCGCTTGATCGATTGGCCCATGTCGGACTTGATGGAATGGGGGCGCTGGTCTACAAGCCTTGCGAGTCGGCAGATGGACTCGTCGGCGAACTCAATTTGGATACGCTTGCAGAAAGAATCGGCTACGTACTCGAAGGAGAATCGGGTGAGGTCATCAATGAACTGCTTAGTCTCAACGGATCATCAGCAGGCGCGCGCCCCGAGGCTGTAATTGGTGTCGATCCGGGCAAACGGAAAATAGTCTACGGAAAGGAACTTGCATATTCTGCCGGAT
This sequence comes from Acidiferrobacterales bacterium, assembly GCA_028820695.1. Lineage (NCBI taxonomy): Bacteria > Pseudomonadati > Pseudomonadota > Gammaproteobacteria > Acidiferrobacterales > Acidiferrobacterales bacterium. The sequence goes on from JAPPIB010000050.1 coordinate 48,827, forward strand.
ATGAGCCGTGGCTGGTCAAGTTCGCGAATTCCAATGACGGTACGGATGCTGGCGCAATCGAATATGTTTACGCTGCAATGGCAATCGACGCCGGGGTGGACATGAAATGTGTTCACTTGTTTCCAGCACAAGACAATCCAGGGTATTTTGCGACAAAGCGTTTTGACCGCAACCAAGGCGAACGCATTCATTGTCATAGTGTTTGCGGATTGCTGCATTCGAACTTTCGAACACCATCTCTTGATTATCAGGATCTGATTCGACTGACTACAGTATTGACAAGAGACACTCACCAAGCTGAAAAAATGTTCAGATTGGCCGTCTTTAACGTTCTCTCTCACAATCGTGATGATCACTCAAAAAACTTCAGTTTTCTGATGGATTCAAATGGTGAGTGGCGATTGTCGCCAGCCTACGATCTGACGTTCTCGTCAGGTCCCAGCGGTGAACAGTCAACAATGGTGTTGGGAAAAGGAAAGAATTTTGAGATTGCCGATTTGGTCAACCTTGGGGTCGAGGAAGACTTCAACCGAAGTTTCATTGATTCTGTCATTGAACAAACCAGATCGTCGATTGCAAATTGGCGCAGTCTGGCTTTGAATCATGGCGTGGAGCCAGACAACATCCGCCTGATTCAGACTCGAATCAACGGGGCTGCACCATAATACAGCTGCAACAGATGCAAGCGGAAACCCAGATGAGGAGTTCTGTGTGCGAAGCTCATTGTTGCACGAAGACGCAATATACGTCCATCATTTGTTTATTGAATTGCAACTTCCCAGAACCCGGGGGTTGTCAGATGATTACGATACATTTTCCTTTGGAAAGGTTGAGCCCAATATTGTCTGGAACAGTTCTGAATCGATATTTCCACCCGATGCGATAATCCCGACTCGCTTGCCTGACATTCGGTCTTTTTCCTTGATCAGTGCCGCCAGCGTCGCAGCACCGGCACCTTCAACGACGTGATGTGTGTCAGAAAAGTAATTCCGAACGGCTTGTGCGATCTGCATCTCGGACACCGTGACGATTCTGGCTGCATGCTCAAGAATGATTTCCAGTGCCTGTTCGTCTGGAATTCTGACCGCGACACCGTCGGCGAAGGTGTTGGCCGAGTCAGTTGCGACGGTTTTGCGCTGCTCGAATGATCGAGCGTAACAAGGCGCATTCGCCGCCACCACACCAATAACTTCAGACTTCAGGTTCAATGCTTCGCGCGCCGCAATCACAGCACATATTTCGGACCCGAGACCGACCGGCACATAAACCGCATCCAGGTCTGGCACGGACCCGAACAATTCAAGCGCGTATGAGGCAACGCCCGTCACCAGTTGCTCGTGAAACGAAGGTACAAAATGCAAGTTCAGTTCACTCGCTTGCCGATGTGCGTATTCGCGAGCTTCATCGAAGTCGGCGCCGTGTTCGATGAGTTCCGCGCCGAAAGAACGCATTGCCCGGTTTTTAGACCAGCTGTTACCCCGAGGTGCGACGACGGTAGCCTTTTTGCCGAACAGACTCGCGGCATAAGCGACCGATTGGCCGTGATTGCCCCGAGTCGCGGTAATCACATGGTTATCTGATGTGCTGCCAAGGTAGTTGATTCCACCGCGGATCTTGAATGAACCGATCGGTGTGGTATTTTCGTGTTTGACCCAGACGTCAGCGGCACTGCGTTCACATAGCAAGGGCCAGCGGTATTGGGGTGTCGGTTGCATGTACTCATAAATGAGCGTCGCAGCCGCTTCCATGTCAGCAAGTGAGGGAAGGTGCACGGTGATCAGATCAGGTCAGCTGAGAATGGAAAAGGAGATGGGGTGGACGATGGGATTTGAACCCACGACGACTGGAACCACAATCCAGGGCTCTACCAACTGAGCTACGCCCACCACGGTTCGGAATTGAAGATTCTAATGAATGATCAATATGATTCTCTCATGCTTCCAGCGCGAAAGTCACAATCTGGCACGCCTGACAGGACTCGAACCTGTAACCTACGGCTTAGCTTACCACTACAGTTTTCACTGCCCGAAATGTAGGACTCAAACATCGTACAAAGCCGGTTTGTGGTCTGGACTATATCTTCACCGTCTCAGGTGGGGCACGTATAGTCTCTACGGATCCTATCCCATGAGATTGCGACAGTTTCCTCGGTATTGCCATCGCCACCACGCGTTAAGGTTTCACCGATACAGTGCCCTCCACTTTACAGGTTTATTTCCCTGTAAAGGCTCCTGTCGAAGGCCGTTGCTCTATCCAGTTGAGCTACAGGCGCTTAATTCACACTGGTCGGGGTAGAGGGATTTGAACCCCCGACCCCCTGCTCCCAAAGCAGGTGCGCTAGCCAGACTGCGCCATACCCCGCTAAAAGCACTAAAACTCAGTGAATCAATCGGATTCACCGAGTCGCGACAATGTCCGAAATTATACTGTCTGATTGGTTCCGATGTAACATCTTTGGGCTATCAGACGAATGCAGATCATGGCGTAACGATGATCGAAGGCTGATCCCCGATCGAGTTTGCGAGCAAGGCATTGACCCGCCTGACATAGTCAGAAGGTTTTTCCAGTATCGCGCCCTCACTCAGAGCTGCCTGGTCAAACAGCACATGCGCCCAGTCATCCAGATCGTCGTCTTTTTCAAGCAGATGCACGATCAGGGGATGCTCGGGGTTGATTTCCAGAATCGGCGACATCTCAAATGCGTTCTGTCCGGTTGCTTTCAGAATCCGGGTCAGGTTGCGACTTGGCGCGAATTCGTTGGCAACCAGGCAAGCAGGTGAATCAGTCAGCCTGGAAGTCGTTCGCACATCCGACGCACGCTCACCCAACGCCGACTTGAGCCTTTCCACCAGCGATTCCACTTCCTGACTGGCCTGATCTTCCTTGGGTGTATCTTGGTCATCGAGCCAATCCAGTGTAAGGTCGCCTTTGGCAATTGACTTAAGAGGCTTGTCCGCAAAGTCTGTGAGATGCATCACAACCCACTCGTCGATCGGGTCTCCCAACAACAATACCTCAATGTCATGTTTCCTGAAAATTTCCAGATGCGGCGAACCTTCAGCAGACGCATGACTGTCTGCGGTGATGTAGTAGATCGCATCCTGATTCTCCTTCATCCGGTCAACATAGTCCTGCAAGGAGGCAGTCTGGTCCGAGCCCTCAGTCTGGGTTGTTGAGAATCGGAGCAACTGTGCAATTGTCTCCCGGTTGTCTGAATCTTCGGTGACACCTTCCTTGAAGACTTTTCCGAATTGTTCCCAGAACTGCTGATATTTCTCAGAATCCTTTCCAGCCAGTCGCTTCAGCTCGTTGAGCAGCCGTTTAATGATTCCAGACTGGATACGTTCGATCTGCTTGTTTTTTTGCAGAAATTCACGAGATACATTCAACGGCAGGTCATCAGAATCGATAATCCCGCGCACAAACCTGAAATAGGAGGGCAGAAGATTTTCTGTGTCGTCCATGATATAGACCCGGCGCACGTACAATTTCACTCCCCGGCGCCGGTCGACATCCCAAAGATCATAAGGTGCTCGGGATGGAATGAACAGCAACGCTGAATATTCGAGTCGACCCTCAACCCGGTTATGCAGTCTCAACAGAGGCTTTTCCTGGTCGTATGACAGGGTCGTGTAGAAATTGTCGTATTCCTCGTCCGAAATGTCCTTTCTGGACCGAGTCCAGAGTGCGGAACCCGAATTTGCGAGTTCCCATTCCTCATCTTTTTTCGCGGTCGGTGCGTTTCGCAGACGAATCGGCAGGGAGACGTGGTCAGAATACTTTTTGATGATCCCCCTGAGTTTGTCAACGTCCAGGAATTCCTTGGCGTCCTTGCGCAAGGAGAGAATGACTTCAGTTCCATGACTCTCAATGGTTTCGTCTTCAATCGTATAACCACTGACTCCGTCCGACTTCCAGCTTACGCCGCTTTGTTTGGGTTGTCCGGCCTTGCGGGTGTGAATCTCAACGTGCTCGGCGACCATGAAGGCCGAATAGAATCCGACACCGAACTGGCCGATCAGATTGCTGTCATCGGTCTGATCTCCCGACATCGCTTCCATGAACTTCTTGGTTCCTGACCGGGCGATGGTGCCGATGTTCTCGACCACCTCATCGAGAGTCATGCCGACACCATTGTCCCGAATCTTGATGGTCTTGTGTCGTTTGCTGACTTCGACCTCAATCGAATAATCCTGCTCCTGCTCGAGAAGTGTCGAATCGGTGAGAGACTCGAAATTATGACGACCACATGCGTCAGAGGCGTTTGAGATCAGTTCCCGCAAAAACACCTCGCGTTCCGAATACAGTGAATGAATGACCAGATTCAGCAGTTGCTGAACCTCTGCCTGAAAAGAAACCTTTTCGTTAACTTGATCTTCCGCCATCTGAAAGAACTCCAATACCTACGGTGAAATTTTCAACTTAGATCGGGTTAAACTTGGATAATTCAAGCATAAGATGAATTCAAATGCTATAAATTTGTTGCTTTGGCCATGCAAAGCTAAGTTGACGGGGATTTTATCAATAAATAGGGAACCATGATGTTGCGATACGATCAATGCCCGCATTCAAGGTGTCAGCCCGACCGATGAGTGGATCTGTTCGTACCGTAGTACTTCCGATCGCCGGGCTCGGAACCAGATTCTTGCCGGCAACCAAGGCGATAACAAAGGAAATGCTTCCGGTTGTTGATCGTCCGCTGATTGAGTATGCTGTCCAGGAGGCGAGATCTGCGGGGATTGAGCGATTCGTTTTTGTTGTTTCGGCACACAGCGACCTGGTTGCCAAACACTTTTCCCGACAACCGGATCTGCAAAAAGTTCTTGAACACAAGGGAAAACTCCGTGAGTTGAGGTCGGTGCAGGAAAATGCGCTGGACCCGGACAGCATTCATTTTGTGATCCAGGACAAACCGCTGGGACTGGGACACGCTGTGCTCTGCGCAAGGGACGTGATTGAGGAGGATTTTTTTGCGGTCCTCTTACCGGATGATCTGGTTTTGTGGGACAAGCCCTGCATGCAGCAGATGGTAGAGTTGCACAATGATGTCGGAAGTTCCATCCTGGCTGTTGAACAGATCGACAACGACAATATCAGCAGTTATGGCGTCATCACACCGACTGAATCCTCAGGACGGGTTTACCGGGTCGATGGCGTTGTGGAAAAGCCAAGACCGGAGGATGCGCCATCCAATCTCGCTGCGATCGGACGGTATGTACTGGCGAGTCAGATATTCTCGCATCTTGAAAAAATCAAGGCAGGCCATGGGGGTGAGATCCAGCTCACTGATGCGATCAATTCAATCGCCTCCGAGCAGCCCGTCCATGCACTGAGATTCATGGGTACGCGGTACGACTGTGGCAGCAAGGCGGGTTACATTGCAGCGAATATCGCCTATGCACGACAGGACCCCGTCCTGATGGCAAAGGTGGCAGAATTGTCGGGGTCGGATTGACCACGCGTCCCTTTTGCGCACGCACTTAGTCCAGCGATATGAGAAATCTGATCGGCGAATCGTTATTGCGTGTTGAAGACGAGCGGCTGGTAACCGGCGCCGGCTGCTTTACGGACGATCTTCAGTTTGAAGGACAACTCCACGCGGTATTTGTCAGAAGTCCCCACGCCCATGCGCGCATCAAATCGATTGACATGAGCGTGGCTGCCGATTTGTCTGGTGTGAGGGCTGTCGCAAACGGCGAAACACTGGCAAAATCAGGGCTTCAACCGATCAATCCGCTGACTCGCAGTCCTGATTTTCCGATTTCGAACAGGGATGGCAGTGAATTGCCGGATGTCCGCAGATGGCCTCTTGCCAGAAACAAGGTACGGTTTGTCGGTGAAGCGGTTGCTGTAGTAGTCGCAGACAGTGCGATCCAAGCACAGGAGGCGGCGGAGCTGATTGATGTCGATTATGAGCCGTTGCCAGCAATCACCGACATTGACAATGCATTGGCGGATGACGCAGTGCTGATATGGGATGAGCTTGGCAGCAACCTCTGTACCGATCACGAAAACGGCGATCATGCAGGGGTCGACGAGGCGTTTGGTTGTGCCGTGGAAGTCATTACCGTTGAAGTGGATTTTCCGAGGCACACCCCCGTTTACATGGAGCCGCGTACCGTAATCGCTCGATTTGACACGGATCGCAATCGGTTTGAGATTTACTGCGGTGGTCAATCCCCACATTGGCATCAGCGCGGGATTGCTGAGATGCTGAACGTGCCGGAGAGTGCGGTTCGGGTCGTATCGCCTGATACGGGCGGCGGGTTCGGTGCGCGCACATCTCCGTATCCTGAATTTGCTGTCGTCGGCTGGCTTTCGCAGGTGACCGGCGCTCCGGTGAGATGGGTGCCCGATCGAACTGAGTGTTTCAGCACCGATATCCAATCGCGCGACCACAAGATGGAAGTCAGTCTTGCGGTCGATGCATCAGGCGATATGACTGCCATTCGAATTTCTAGTTTCTGGCGTGTCGGCGCTTACCTCCAGCCACGTTCAATGTGGTTGTATGCGAATTACATGAATCTGATGGCTTGCGGAGCATACAGGATTCCAGTCGCGCACTATCGGTTACGGGCTGTGTTTTCCAATACAGCATCGATTGGCGCTTTTCGAGGTGTGGCGCGCGCGGAAGTCTCGTATGCGATCGAGCGTGCTGTTGATGAGGCTGCCCGAAGACTGTCAGTCAATCGGCTGAGTTTCAGGCGCAATAACCTGATCAGGACCGAGGACATGCCTTGGAGGACAGCTACGGGAGCGGTTTATTCAGCGGGCGACTTTGTTGGCAATTTCAGCAAGTTATTGGCGTGTATTGACCAAGGCGAATATCTTCGCAGATATGAATCCTCAAAAGAGGCCGGCAAGTACAGGGGCATCGGATTTTCTGTCTTTGTCGACAGTGTCGGTGGGGCACCGAATGAATTTGCCGAAGTTCAGATTGACGGGGAATTTGTAAGTGCCTTTCTTGGTACGAAATCAATTGGAACGGGTCACGAAACCGCATTCGCCCAGGTTTTGGCCACTCAGCTGCAAATCCCGGTCGATCGCGTGCGAATAATCGACGGTGACACCGATCTTGTGAAAACAGGATCAGGAACCCATGCATCTCGATCACTCCGACTCGGCGGCACTGCAATGTTCCATGCGACACGGAAGGTGCTGGAAAAGGCGCGCGGGTACGCAGCCGAGCACCTGGAGGCATCTGAACGGGATGTTGAGTATTCGGCGGGTCGCTTCTGTGTAACGGGTACGGACCGCCGCGTTGGATTGTTTGAAATTGCGAAAAAAGTGACTGGCTGTGACGAGTCGCTGTCGGATTCTCATGAGCACTTTGCACAGGCTGGCATGTTTGCCAGTGGGTGTCATGCCTGTGAGGTGGAAGTCGACCCGGAAACCGGAGCGGTGACAATCGAGAGCTATATCGCAGTAAGCGATCCTGGGATACTGGTCAATCCCATGATTGCAAAAGGGCAGGTGCACGGTGGTATTGTGCAGGGCATCGGCCACGCGATTTGTGAAAAAGTGATCTATGGTCATGACGATGGTCAGTTGCTGACCGGCAGTTTCATGGACTATGCGATACTACGAGCCGACGAGGTGCCCGATTTTGTGACAATCTGGAATGCGATTGAAACCGATGAGAACCCATTGGGCGTGAAGGGTGTGGGGGAAATCGGCACGATGGGCGCACCTGCAGCTGTCATGAACGCAATCTCCGATGCATTGAAACCGCTCGGCATCACAGACATTCAAATGCCGGTCACATCGGAAAGTGTGTGGTACAGGATTCAGGGTGTAAGGCAAGCCATATCCTAAGTTCAATATCTTGGACAAGTCCGGTGGCCAGCGCGGTGCCGTTGAAATTAATGAATCGAGATGCTTAGTTTGAGTTGTTCAGCGTACTTTTGATTCTTTCAAGTTGGTCTTGGTCCAGGTCCGTAATCTCGCCAACGGTGCTACTGTCCAATCCCCTGCGAAGCAGTCGCTCCGCAGTCGTGATCCTGTTTTTGTCAATACCTTTCTGCCGGGCTTTCTGCCACGCCTTCTGTTCTCTTAACTCAAGACTGCTCAATGCCAATGCCATAACCTTATCGCTCCCACTCTCCTGAATCTAAAGATCTCGCAACCGCCCCATTGTCATCCTGGACAAGTCATCCGGCCAGTGCGGCACTGTTGAAATTGATGAATCGAGCCGCTTAGTCTGGGTCGTCCAGCGTGCTTTTGATCCTTTCCAGTTGGTCTTGGTCCAGGTCCATAACCTCGCCAACAGTGCTACTGTCAAATCCCCTGCGAAGCAGTCGCTCCGCAATCGTAGTCCTGTATTCGTCAATAACTTCCTGCCGGGCTTGCTTACAACCTTCCTTCCAACCTTCCTGCCACGCCTTCTGTTCTCTTAACTCAAGACTGCTCAATGCCAACGCCATAACCTTTTCGCTCCCACTCTTCTGAATCTAAAGATCTCGCAACCGCCCCATTGTCATCCTGGACAAGTCATCCGGCCAGTGCGGCACTGTTGAAATTGATGAATCGAGACGCTTAGTCTGGATTGTTCAGCGTGCTCTTGATTTTTTCCAGTTGATCTTGGTCCAGGTCCGTAATCTCGCCAACGGTGCTACTGTCCAATCCCCTGCGAA